>JABSOJ010000132.1 GCA_013216005.1 Alteromonadaceae bacterium
TTGATGTAGATTTAAGCGTTTTGGCCGTTTTTAGCCAAAAATAACAAAATCTTCGTTTTGCAATATTGCTTGAATACCCCGTAAAATAAGGCTTTCAGGATTTCCGTTCAGACACTAATTATTATTTTAGTATTTTAGTTTAGTAAAATTGAGCTTTATCAGCATAGTTATAAAGTGGGAATATTGTCAAGATAGAAAGTCAATTATGAAAAATTAGTTTAATAGATTGAAATTAGTCAAAAACCTTTTGTATTCTACTTGGTTTATTAACAATAAAAGAAAATGTATAATAAGAAATTGTATAAAAAAAAGTAAAATAAATGTGCAAATTTACCATTACCCTAGTTAGTCTTATTTTATTGTTGACATCGTTATCAAGTGCGTTAGCTGATGAATTATTACCTAAAGTAACTAAACATGCTCTACATTTTAGTCGCATGTCAACCGAGCAAGGTTTATCACAATCCACAGTTCAGGCAATTTATTATGATAGTCATGGTTTCTTATGGGTCGGAACATCAGATGGACTAAATCGTTATGATGGTTATCAATTTACAAATTACCGTCATGATGCAGAAAAACTCAATTCTATTTCAAATAGTAATGTTTTGGCTATTTTTGAAGACAATCAGGGCACACTTTGGGTTGGTACTAACGGTGGAGGTGTTAACCGTTTTAATGCAGACATTGACAGTTTTACTGATTTCCATCACCAGCAGGAATTTCCAACCAGCCTGAGTAATAATGTAGTTAAAGCCATTAGCCAAGATAAACAGGGTAACCTTTGGTTGGCAACTGCTAACGGTTTAAACAAACTTGAACAAGGTGATTTGTTAAAAAGCCCCCCTTTGACAAAACAATTGTCTTTTATGCATTATGGTGCTGATACCAGTGATATTGAAATATTGCATATTGATGTTCAGGGAAAACTTTGGTTAGTGAGTAAAGCGGGTGAATTGAGTTATTATCAGCAGCGATCAGATAAATTTATTACCATCGAATTACCTGAGGTTAATAGTAAAATAACGTCTGTTGAAAGTGATACCAATGGCCGGTTATGGTTAGGCACCGAACAGGGATTATTTCTGTTCACTCCTTCATCAGTGCAAGAGAAAACGAGTCATATTTTACCATCAAAATCCATTACAGCATTGCAACTTGTGACTGATGATGAATTATGGGTAGGTACTAATAGCGGTGGATATATTTATCATATCCCGACAAAAATGCTTCAACATTTTTCTCATGAAATATCAGATCAAAAAAGTTTAAGTGAAAATAAAATAACTAATATTACCTTGGATAATGCCGGGGGGATTTGGTTAGGTACTTTTTCGGCCGGTCTTAATCGTTTTGATAACAAAAACACTCAATTTAATTCCATTAAAACAAGCTCTAGTGACCGTGCGTTGTCAGGGGGTTTTATTAGCGATTTTGCAGAATTAGCAGACAATACTTTGTTTATTGCAAGTTATGGTGGTGGTTTAAATAAATATGATGCTGACACCAATAATTATAAAGTATTTAAAAACATCCCTGGCAATTCTACGAGTTTAAGTAGTGATTTAGTTTCAACTTTATCGGACGATGAAACTCAAATATGGATAGGAACTGTTGGTGGAGGTTTAAATCTGTTTGATAATAATGAGACTTTTATTCGTTATAGGCATAACCCCAATGACATGCAAAGTATTAGTAGTGATAATATTTTATCTATAGTTCAGGGGGATAATAGCTCATTGTGGATTGGCACTTGGGGAGGAGGAGTTAACTATTTCGACAAGCATTCAAAAAAATTCAAACATTATAAGCATAATGCTAATGATAAAAACTCACTTTCTGGTGATATTATCTGGTCTATCTATAAAGATCGGGCTGGCATTATATGGATAGGTACTGAAACTGGTGGTTTAAACAAACTTAATCCAAAAACTAATGAGTTTATTCATTTTAAATATGATCTGGAAGATAAAAATAGCCTGAGCAATAATCAAGTTGTCTCTATATATCAAGATAATGAAGGGATTTTTTGGATAGGTACAGGTGACGGGTTTAACCGTTTCGATCCTAAAACAAAAATTTTCAAACGATATTACGAGAAAGATGGATTACCAAACAATGTTGTTTATGGCATATTACCTGACGATCAGGGTTTTTTATGGTTAAGTACTAATAAGGGTTTATCAAAGTTTAACCCGCAATCCGAAACATTCAAAAATTATGATATTAATGATGGCCTGCAAGACAATGAATTTGCATCAGGTAGTTATTACAAAAGTAAAAGTGGTGAACTATTCTTCGGCGGTATAAACGGTTTTAACCACTTTTACCCTGAAAATATAAAAGACGACACTACCGTTCCCACTGTAGTATTAACTGACTTTCTCTTATTAAATAAATCCGTTACAATCGCCCAATCAGGCACAGACAATAATAATGCAGACAGGCAACAAACGGTGAAACAACAACCCTTTGAATTGCCAAAAGTCATAAATCAATTAGAGCAGTTGACCTTAAGCCACAATGAAACACTGATTGCTTTTGAATTCCTTGCCTTGCATTTTTCAGAACCCATGAGTAACCAATATGCCTATAAGCTTGAAGGCTTTGACGATGATTGGATTGCTACCGATGCCAAAAACCGACGCGCTACCTATACCCATATCCCCGCCGGGAGTTATACCTTCAGAGTAAAAGCCAGTAACGGCGACGGTTATTGGAATGAACAAGGTAAATTGTTAAAAGTGATTGTTACTCCTGCGCCTTGGTTAACATGGTGGGCCTATACTTTATATGCGCTACTGTTGCTTGGTATTGTTGGGTATTTCATTCGCAGCGAGCAGCGTAAGCGTTTGAAAGAACATGCGGTAAATATTCAGCTTAAACGGGTCGATAAACTAAAAGATGAATTTTTAGCCAATACTTCCCATGAATTACGCACCCCGCTTAACGGTATTATAGGGTTAGCCGAGTCGTTAGTGGATGGTATAGCTGGTCAACTGCCCGATAAAGCCAAGCATGATTTAGCTATGGTGATCACTAGCGGTAAACGGCTGTCTCATTTGGTGAATGATATTCTTGATTTTTCTAAACTCAAAAACCATGGCATTAAATTACATACTCAAGCAGTAGACATGCATGCCATGGTTGATGTCGTTTTAGCGTTATCAACGCCTTTATTGGGCCATAAGTCGATTAAACTTATAAATAAAGTCTCTGTTGAACATGACGCAGTATTAGCCGATGAAGACAGATTACAACAAATACTGCACAATATTATTGGTAATGCCATTAAGTTTACCGACCAAGGCCAAATTATTGTTAGTGCCGAGGTAAAACATGGTTATTTAAGTGTGGCGATCAGTGATACAGGCATAGGTATTCCATCAGACAAGTTAACCAGTATATTTGAATCATTTGAGCAAGTTGTTGGTGATGAAACTAGAGTTCAGAGTGGCACAGGCTTTGGGTTAGACGTCACTAAGCAGTTAGTTGAACTTCATCAAGGGCATATTACAGTGAACTCTTGCCTTGGAACTACTGACGAACAAGTCCAAGGCAGTATCTTTACTTTTACTTTGCCTTTGGCGGAACATGCCGCAGAGGTTTATGTAAAGCAAAAGGATTTGTTGAATCGTCTTGGAGTTGAAAATGCTGAAACCGACGGTGAAAACCAGTTAGATGATGGATCAAAGCCATATTCAGTTATCGCTGATGAACTACAAAGCCAGCAGTCAGCAACTGCGATTGATATGCATAGGTCAGGTGATGGTTATCACCTGTTAATTGTTGATGATGACGCAATAAATCGTCAGGTATTACATAATCATTTAAGTTTACAAAATTATCATTTAGCCGAAGCCTCGGGCGGCCAACAGGCGCTGGATATGATCGAACAGGCCAGTTTGAACCTAGCAAAAGGGCAAAGACCATTTGATTTAATTTTACTTGATGTGATGATGCCAACCATTTCTGGTTACGAAGTGTGCAAACAGTTAAGACAGCATTATTCGGTCAATGAATTACCGGTAATATTTTTAACCGCTAAAAATCAAGTGGTTGATTTAGTCCAAAGCTTTGCTGTTGGCGGTAATGATTATTTGAGTAAGCCTATTGCTAAATACGAACTGCTGACGCGGGTAGAAACACATTTACAATTATTGGATATTAACCGCAGCTTAGAAAAACAAGTGGCTGAGCGTACGATTGAGTTAGAGCATGCTAATCAGGCGAAAGGTGAATTTTTAGCGAAAATGAGTCATGAAATTCGCACGCCAATGAATGCGATTATTGGTTTGAGTTATCTGGCGCTTAAAACCGATTTAGATAATCATCAAAGAGATTTAATTGAAAAAACCCAAGATTCGTATAACTCCTTATTAGGTTTGATCAACGATATCCTCGATTTTTCTAAAATTGAAGCGGGCAAAATGACCATTGAAAATATTTCAATGAATATAGAAAACATGATGAAGAAAGCCGCCAATATTTGTGCCTTAAAAGCGCATGGTAAAGGTTTAGAGTTAATCGTTAAAATGAGCCATGATGTGCCTCGTCAGGTAAAATCTGATCCGGTTAGGTTACAACAAATTTTAATTAATTTAGTCAGTAATGCTGTTAAGTTTACCGAAAAAGGCCATGTGTTAGTGGATGTTTGCATGGCTAAAGATGAAGAGCACAGTGACCAAAAAATGCTTAAGTTTAGCGTTACCGATACCGGTATTGGCGTAGACGAAGAAGGTAGGGCAAATTTATTTCAGTCTTTCACTCAAGCAGATAGTTCTATTACCCGTAAGTTTGGTGGTACGGGTTTGGGTTTATCTATTTGCAAACAATTAACTGAATTAATGGGTGGTAAAATTTGGCTTGACAGTGAATTAGGTAAAGGTACTACCTTTACTTTTACTATTGCTTGTGAAGAAGTAAAAACCAGTACGGTATTAAGTGCAAGCCCTGTTATTGTTAAAGGCTTGAGAGTACTAGTGGTAGACGATAATGATCTTTGTTTAGATGTACTTACTGAATTACTGGAAGAATTGGGCTGCATTGTTATACAAGCGAGCAGTGCAAGTGAGGCGTTCGCGTTACTGAACTATGCTAAGCAACACCAAAAACCTTTCGACTTAATACTCACTGACTGGCATATGCCAGGCATGGATGGTATTGAACTTGTTCATCAAATCAATAAGCATTCAGATTTTTACGACATTCGCGCAATAATAATTGCCAGTGCGTTTGACAAAGGCGACGCGGTATCGTTATCGCGTTCCACAGGTGTCGCTGGCTTTTTAGAAAAGCCTGTGAACAGTTCAGTGTTATTAGAAGTAATAATTGATGCATTGAAAATAGATATCGATAAAGAGTCTTACCTTGCAGAACAAACCAGTATTGTTGATTTAACGTGTGCAAATATATTATTAGTGGAAGATAATGAACTTAATCAGCAGGTTATGCTTGGGTTCTTAGAAGAAACAGGCGCAAATGTTGAGGTGGCAGAGCATGGCAAAATTGCATTAGCCATGTTAGCTAATAAATCTTATGATCTAGTATTAATGGATTTGCAAATGCCGGTAATGGACGGTTTGACTGCGACTAAATTAATTAGGGCACAGGCCTGTTTCAGCGATTTACCCATTATTGCCATGACAGCACATGCCATGGCTGATGAATTACAAAATTGTATCGATATCGGTATGAACGATTACTTTATTAAACCGATAGATCCTAACGCATTATTTAGTTTGTTATCAAGATGGTTAGAAAGCAAATCCGCTGGCAATATTGATGTTGTTAATGCGAATAAAACAATCAATACGCTGGAAGGAAATCAGGCAGAGAAACCAGCGGTTCTAGTTAATAAAACACCAAAGGTATTGATTGCAAAACCAGTAAGTACTGAGGTTGCCATTGACCAGAACCTTATGAACCAACTATTTGAACTAGAATGTTTGATGGCAGAAAAAGCATGTCAAGATATGGGTGGAAGGGCTTATTTATATCAAAAGTTTGTTCGGGATTTTTATGAATGCAATTCAGATCTTGTTAATGTAATGCAAGGATTGTTTAGCTCAGAAAGTTATAGTGAATTATTTAGAGTGACACATTCATTGAGGACGAATGCCGCCTATCTTGGCGCAATACGCCTGCAAGAACATGCTGCTTTATTGGAAAGGTTATTAACCAAAGCCCCAGAGACAGCCAAAGATTTGTTAAATGTTACCTGCAGCGAAGCGACACGCGTTATCACTGCGTTAGCTGAGATATTTGTTAAAACAGTGAGTGAAAATACAGAGGTTAATGTTGAAATTATTGAATATGATCCTGCACAATTAAGTGAACTGCTAAATAAGCTCAAACTCTTACTCGTTGAAGAAAACGCCGAAGCAGAAGATTTATTACCTGAATTGCTATCGATAACCCGTTCGGGTGAGTTGTCGACTTTGAGTGATACAATTGTTGAACAAATTGAAGATGTTGAATATAAATACGCCCTAGTGCATATTGATGAAATATTGAAAAAGTTATGATTATTTATGCTAGTATCAATAATTTTGTTTAGGGTTTTGGCCGTATTTGTGGGGATATTGGTCGAGTTATCATGAATTTAGAGGGAAAAGTTTTTGCAAACAACTAAAGCGCGTATATTGATCGTTGATGATGAAAAAGCCAACCGCAAAATGCTTAAAGAGCTTTTAGTGGATAAGGCAAAAATCATCTTCGCTAAAAGTGGACAACAAGCGTTAGAGCTTGCGGCTAGACACCGACCTGATTTGATTTTGCTTGATGTGGTGATGCCTGACTTATCAGGATTTGAAGTCATTGAAAGGTTGAAAAATGATCAGCAGACCATGAATATATCGGTTATTTTTATCACCGGTCTGGCCAATAGCGATGATGAAGAGCGCGGATTTAGTTTAGGTGGCTGTGATTATATTTATAAACCTTTTAAGTCGAAGCTAGTCCTTGCCCGCGTAATGATGCATTTGGAACTGATCCGTCAGCGTAAATTATTAACTGAAATTGTGCATGTCGATGCGCTAACGGGTATTGCTAATAGACGCAGAATGGATTTGGTACTTAAAAACGAAATTTCAGCGAGTGAACGCGACAGAACATCCTTACTCATTGCCTTATTAGATGTTGATTTTTTCAAACAATATAATGACCATTATGGTCATGGTGCGGGTGATATTGCCCTGAAAAAGGTTAGTGCGGTATTACAGCAAATATTGCAAAGGCCGAGAGACTTTGTTGCGCGTTATGGCGGTGAAGAATTTATGCTGATCATTCCTGATTGTGATGAAAGTGGGGCTAACCAAATATTTAATAATTTGTTTGCTTTGCTCAATGAAAAAAATATAAACCACGAATTTTCAGAAACTTCAGATAGGTTAACTATTAGCATAGGCGCTGTAATTGTCGATGTTGATAATCAATATAATATTGAAAATGCGATGAAATATGCTGATGAAATGTTATATCAAGCAAAAAAATGTGGACGAAATCAAGTAATGATTAAAGCCGACTGATATTGTAGAACGATGGTTACCTGGTGTCCAACCAGAAACGAATGTCTACTGCGGACGTCGATGTGAAAGAGTAATGATATTTATTGTTACTGAAATTTAGTCTACTATTTAAGATCTAATGGAATAATGAATTAAGAGGATTTAATCATGATAAAGAAACTAAGCATTTTAATAACATTGTTGTTGATGTGTAACTCCTATACCGCTATAGCCGCAGAAGCAGAAGTTACTTGGTCAAATCCTGATAAGTATCGAGATATTCGTGCTGGTTCAGAAAATCGTAAGCACTTTAAAGCAAAAGTTTTTAACAATTTAGAAAAGCATTTCACCAAACTTGCTGCAACATTACCTGAAAATCAGCTCTTGAAAATTAACGTGTCTGATCTTGATCTGGCTGGAGACACTATGCATGGCGGAACAAGAAATATCCGGATAGTTAAAGAGATAAATTACCCGCGGATAAAATTAACCTATCAATTAGTAGATAAGGGTAATAAAACGGTTATATCGTCAGGTGATGTTAGTCTTAAAGATATGAATTTTATGCAAGCTCGCCGTTTAAGGTATCAGAGAGATTTTCTAGGTTATGAGAAAAAGATGATTGATAAATGGTTTTTTAAATTGTTTAAATCAAATGCGAACAAGGATTAAATGCTTTTAAATATGTAGTGTTGTCTCATCAGATAATTTAGCTGTATCGGATCAAATCTGATCTTGCATTTTAATGTTTTAAAGTAGATCAGATTGGATAATCTAATAATCGCTTCTACCACAGGCTGTGTGAAAACTTCTTATGCTAGAATAACACTGCGTTTCTGCGTAAAATAAAGGCTATAAATACTCACTCTAGATGTTAATCTCCTGTGCGTTTTTATATAGATAATGGCGAAAAATTTTAATTCAAAATAATTTTCACACAGCCAGACCACTTAGTTGTCAAAAAATTAGATTATAAACTATGACCACTATTTTGGATGATAGCTAATACCTCAGCACTACTCTCCTATGCCGCTTTCGCTCCCATTGCGAATTAGGCTGTTGAATTGAGTTTGATATGATTTGGATATTTGAACTACATTTTCTTATGCTAATAAAATGGTAAACCCCAACAACTTCAAGCGTTTCACTTCCAACCTAAATTAGCTCACTTAAGACTCATAAAACCACAAACAAACCACTTTTTTTATCGTAATGAATATTACGGTAACCTTTATTACGATACTATTTATTACACTAATATCGAGTACGATAACCCAGAGTATTTCATGAAAAAATGTTACTACCCAGAAGAGCAACTCAATAAGTTACGCTCTAACCACATTTCTTCGTTAGTTGTTTAGCGAAAATATCCTGAAGTATCGTCAATTCTTAGTTCTGACATAATTGGGTCGAATGACTAAGGCAATCGCTCTGTGTGGACCCGGTTCATTCAAATGAATGGCTCTAAGTTCTGATTCGTTATGTATCAATTGATCTAATGCCATTTGCGGAACCAATGTCGTACCAAGCTTACCTGCAACCATTTGAATTAACGTGTATAAACTCGCGGAATCAAAATCTGAGTCTTGCTTTTTATTTTGTAGTTTACAAGCCGCTAATGCGTGTTCTTTTAAACAATGACCATCTTTTAATAACATCAACTTTTCAATTTCTAGCTCTTCACTGGTAATTTCCTGCACTTTGTGTGGACATTCATCTTTATGACATACCAAATAAAAGTCTTCTTGCCAAAAATCAAAACTCATTAATCCCTCTATTGGGTAGGGTAAAGCAAGTATGGCGGCATCAATATCCCCAGTTCTACCCATATCAACTAAAATATGTGACTGTTCTTCAACAATTTTTAATTTAAAACTTGGGTGTTGTTTTCTTACTTCGGGCAATACTTTAGGTAAAAGGTAGGGGCCAATTGTGGGGATCACACCTATGGTCATAGGGCTAAAAATGGCTGTTTATTAGTTTGTGATATTTGTAATAGTTCGTCTAACTTTAATTTCACCTGTTTGGCTTTATTAAGTATCAATTGACCGTTAATAGTGACTAATACTTGCTTGTTATTACGTTCAAATAGAGTGACATCTAGTTGCTTCTCAAGTTCATTTATAGCTGTACTTAAGGCTGATTGAGAGATATTACATGCCTCAGCCGCTTTTTTAAAGTGTAAAGTCTTCTCAATCGCCAATGCGTAATGCAGTTGTTTTAATGAGATCATATTTTTGGTGATAAATTTTAATCAGTTATATAAAATTGACTAGCGTTTTGTACACCTTTTAACGACGGTTTTTCATTTCACTTTTAAAAAACAATACTTGCAGATTACAGTGCCCCTCAACATTTTAAAAAACTGAACGTTATCTTCAAATTAATCAATTTTAAACAATTATAGCTAACTTTTATGCTGTAACTGACATTCCGCACTTGTTAAAATCATTTAAATTTTGTACAGTTTCTGTATAAAAAACAACTCAATGCGTTTTTTAATCAATGTTGTTTTAATTCTGACACTCTTTTGATTTAAAAATCACTCAGAATTCAAAAAATCTACTTTAAGTGCGGAATGTCAGGAGTGCCACGAGGCGCTTTATTCAGTTGTGAGATAGTATCAATGATACGCAGCCAAGCGAACAAATGGATATAAACCAGAGACAACAACGGTGTGGAAACACACGTCCAGCAGAT
>JABSOJ010000133.1 GCA_013216005.1 Alteromonadaceae bacterium
GATTTATGATAGAGTTCGAAGACCGTTTAAAGGACTTTGTATAAAATTGGCAGTTACACAGAATCCTTTACAGGCTCGGCAAATATTAATGATGACAAAAATAATTAATCTGAATTCTGGATGCTGAGCAAGTGCTGCTTATGCTGAGTTCAGGTTACTTAACCATCTTTGAATTTCTCATTAATATCAATAGCTTTTTCAATATTATTAATCAATGCATCGACGACTTTAGGATCTAGATGGTTACCGCCCATTTCTTTAATTGTTGATATAACTTCTTCAATCGGCCAGGCTTCTTTATAACAACGTTTATGGGTTAATGCGTCAAATACATCAGCTGCTGCTGCAATGCGGGCAAAAGCATGAATGTCTTCACCCTTGAGCTTATTGGGATAACCTGTACCGTCAAATTTTTCATGATGTTGTGCGGAAATTATTGCTGCAGATTTTAGGATAGGGCGTTCGGAGCCTTTTAAAATGTTAAAACCTATAGAAGCGTGTTGCTTCATTATTTCCATTTCTTCAGGTGTTAATTTTCCGGGTTTTAATAAAATAGCATCAGGAGTAGCGACTTTTCCTATATCGTGCATCGGAGCTGCTTGTTTTAACAGTGTAGCCTCTTCCTCGCTCATACCAATAGCTAATGCAAGTAAATAACATACTTCTGACATCCTACGGATATGATTTCCTGCTTCTTTAGAACGCGATTCTACTACATCCCCTAAACGATAAATAAGTTCTTCCTGTGTATCAATAATTTCTTTATTGAGTAACAAATTGTCGAAGGCCAGACTGACACTTCCAGAGAAAATTTCTAATAATTTAGCGTCTATATCACTAATTTCTTTTATGCCCTTAAGATATAGTAAACTAATTTTATTATTTTTACTGGGAAAGTATCCGACTAATACACCATCACTAACAATGCTTTTTTTAGCCGTAATAGCCTGATTTAAATAACCTAAAGCTTCATCGTCTAAACTGATCTCAGTGTCGTTGTTATTTATTTCTGCAATTATTTCATAATCATTTTCCGAATATAACGCACCGATGCCTTTCATTTGTACCAACATGCTTTGATCGTTAATTCTCAGCAAAGACATGACTTGCTGCAATAGGCCGTTAAAAAATTGTACTAAGGTGTGTTTTTCCAATACTTCGCTGGTGGCGTCTATAACTCTTTCTAATCCTCCCCGGTAAAGCTCTTGATAAATTCGAGCTTCTTCAATCTTGATAATATCTCTGTATGCTCTTAATGCTGTATAGACTGTGGTAAATAACTTTACTCTGCTGAGTTCTGTTTTTTCTTTATAGTCATTGATGTCATATTCCATGATGACTTTTTCTTCCGGTGCTTGTCCTGGTTGTCCTGTACGCAGCACTATTCTTGTAAATTTATTTTTTAAATCCTCTCTCATCCAACGAGCTAATTCTAAACCAGCTTCGTCAGTTTCCATGACAACATCTAAAAACACCAGAGCAATCTCTGTTTCTTCAGTGAGTACTTTACGTGCTTCTTCGGCAGAATACGCATGTAAAAATGATAAGTCTCTACCTTCTAATTCAAAACGTTTGAGTGCCATTTTCGTTACTGTATGAATATCTTTCTCATCATCAACGATTAAAATTTTCCATGATGGTAATTTTGGCTCACTAGTTTTCTTTAAAAATGATAATGGCATCAGTTACTCCATGTAATTTCGATAGTTAATTTATAGTAGAAATTACTGAAAATAACAAAGATACAAGGTGTAATGATGTATAAAATTTGTCGGGAGATTGTAATTATTTCTTAAAACTGGTGTTTGGAAGTGGAAGTACGGGCTATTTTATTAAGGAAATATTAAGTGAAACGGAAAATGCAGTTTCACTTAATATGAAAAGTTAACTAGTTCTTGTTGAGTTTGGCTCTGACAATTTTGTTTTCAATAACTGTTTTAATAAGGCTTTATTTAACAACGGTTCTTTAACAAATAAAAGAGCAACGCAATTAAAGAGCGATAACGTTCTCAGCTTCAGGACCTTTTTGTCCTTGCTTAACAGTAAAAGATACTTTTTGACTGTCAATTAGTGTACGGAAACCGTCACCTGTGATAGCGCTGAAGTGAACAAAAACATCAGGACCATTTTCTTGTTCAATGAAACCGAAACCTTTAGATTCGTTAAAAAATTTTACTTTACCAATTACTGGATTAGACATACCAACATTTCCCGTAGGTCAAAAATTAAAAAAGTTTAGCTATAATTAGCCATAAGTATACGGAGTAAATGCCCTTTACTTCTATTTTTATTAAAAGCAAAAAATAAAGGAAGGTACCAAATAAATTCTAAAAAAACGTACTAGGTAAACCTACAGCAAAAGTAGTGTAAAGCCTTATCCCACAACGCAAAAACTCGACGCGAACAAATTTTAGCACAATATATCTAATTTATCTTTAAAAAAAGTGATCTATTTTGTGTTTCTAAATGAAAAAGCCAACATAATCGTTGGCTTAATTATTAAACTTGAGCTAGAGCGTTATAAAATAGCTATTTGTGCTTTTTGTTCAACTAATTTTTGCAGAGTAGATTCAGCTTCAACCAGTTTAGCTTTTTCTTTGTTAATTACTGCTTCAGGAGCTTTACTCACAAATTTTTCATTACTTAACTTGCCACGGGTACGTTGAGCATCTTGGGTTAATTTATCAATCGCTTTGTTTAACCGTGCAATTTCAGCTTCTTTGTCGATCAAACCTGCCATTGGAATGAGTATTGATAAATCACCAATAACCGCTGTGGCAGATGCCGGGCCATTATCATTATCAGCAAGTATTTCAATGCTTTCAATTTTTGCTAAGGCGCTTAAGAACTGAGAATTATTATCTAACCGGCGTTGATCCTGCTCATTAATATTTTTAAGTAACACAGGAATTGGTTTGTTTGGTGAGATATCCATTTCACCACGTATATTACGGATAGCAACGATAAATTGTTTTACCCATTCTAAATCATCAATGGCTTGAGTATCACATAACGCTTGGTTAAATTGTGGGAATTCTTGTACCATAATGCTGCAACTGCCGTCTTCATTTAATGCAGGAGCAAAGTTGCTTAATGGTACTACTCGTTGCCAAATAGTTTCTGTAATAAATGGCATAATTGGGTGCATTAATCGTAGTAGAGCTTCCAGCACAGTGACCAATGTATTACGTGTTCCACGTTGTTGAGCTTCAGTACCGTTGAACAGCACTGGTTTGGTTAATTCAAGGTACCAGTCGCAGAATTGATTCCAGGTAAATTCGTATAATGCTTGTGAAGCTAAATCAAAACGGAAAGTATCAAATGCTTCATGGACGGTTTTAACTGTTTGTTGAAATTGACCCAAGATCCAACGATCAGCTAACGACAATTCTAAATTCGTCTCAGTGATGTCAGTGCCAGCCGTTGAACGTCCACAATCTTGTTCTTCGGTATTCATTAATACATAACGACTGGCATTCCATAATTTATTACAGAAATTACGGTAACCTTCCAGTCGTTTCATGTCCCAGCTAATGTCACGTCCGGTAGTTGCAACTGAAGTCAGTGTAAAACGTAATGCATCTGTACCATGCGATTCAATGCCATTAGGGAATTCTTTTTTGGTTAATTTGGTAATTTTTTTAGCCAGTTTTGGCTGCATCATATTACCGGTACGTTTTATAAGTAAATCTTCAAGAGATATACCATCGATCATGTCTAATGGATCAATAACATTACCTTTTGATTTACTCATCTTATCGCCATTTTCATCACGAATAAGACCGGTCATGTAGATTTTTTTAAACGGTATTTGCGCTTTGCCATTTTCATCTTTGTTGAAATGCATGGTCATCATGATCATGCGGGCAACCCAGAAGAAAATAATATCAAAACCCGTTACTAGCACATCGGTTGGGTGGAAGGTTTTTAAATCTTCTGTTTGTTTAGGCCAACCTAAGGTTGAGAATGTCCATAAAGCGGATGAAAACCAGGTATCAAGTACATCATCGTCTTGAGACAGTTTTATATCATCAGCAAGGTCATATTTAGCGCGTATTTCTTCTTCTGTACGGCCAACGTACACTTTTGAGTTTTGATCATACCAAGCCGGAATTCTATGTCCCCACCAAAGTTGACGAGAAATACACCAGTCTTGGATATCGCGCATCCAGGAAAAATATAAGTTTTCGTATTGCTTGGGCACAAACTCTATTTGGCCATCTTTTACTGCATCAACAGCAGGACCAGCTAGTTTGTTAACACGTACGTACCATTGATCTGTCAGTAAAGGTTCGATTATAACGCCGGAACGATCACCGTAAGGAGCCACCAAGTCGTGCTCTTTAACTTCAACTAATAAACCTAATTCATCAAATTTGGCAACAATGGCTTTACGGGCAACGAAGCGGTCTAAACCAGCAAATTCACTGGGTAATTCAGTGCTGTAAGCGTCAGATGATTCGCCTTTTGTATCGTAAATTTCTGCGGTAGTGAGGATTGCAGCATCGTGGTCAAAAATATTGATCAAAGGTAGATTGTGACGTTTGCCAACTTCATTATCGTTAAAATCATGGGCTGGTGTGATCTTTACACAACCAGTGCCTTTGTCCATATCGGCATGATCGTCGCCAACAATTGGAATTAAACGGTTAACCAGGGGCAATAATACGTGTTTTCCAATTAAATCTTTATAACGTTCATCATTAGGATTAACTGCGATACCTGTATCACCTAACATAGTTTCAGGACGTGTAGTGGCAACCACTAAATAATTGTGACCTTCTGCCGTTTTTGCACCATCCGCCAGTGGATAACGCAAGTGCCACATATGGCCTTTTTTATCCTTATTTTCAACTTCTAAATCAGAAATAGCGGTGTGGAATTTTGGGTCCCAGTTAACTAAACGCTTACCACGATAAATTAAATCATCTTCAAATAAGCGAACAAAAACTTCTTGTACCGCTTCAGACATACCGTCGTCCATGGTGAAACGTTCGCGCGACCAATCAATAGAGTTACCCAGACGGCGCATTTGTTTGCTAATGGTGCCACCAGATTCGTTTTTCCATTCCCAAACTTTATCGATAAATGCATCGCGGCCATAGTCATGACGTGTTTTGTCTTCTTCAGCAGCTATTTTACGTTCAACCACCATTTGCGTGGCTATGCCAGCATGGTCACTACCTGTCTGCCATAAGGTGTTTTTACCTTGCATACGCTGATAACGAATTAGAGTATCCATGATGGTTTGCTGAAAAGCATGACCCATATGTAAGCTACCAGTGACGTTTGGTGGAGGAATAGCAATACAATAACTATCACCTTCGCCTGTTGGGCTAAAGTAACCTTGTTCTTCCCATGTTTTATAAAGGGATTGTTCTATGTCAGAGGGAGTAAATGTTTTTTCCATCAGTGTTTCCGTCAAATTCTTTCGTTAGCTTTTTCGTTAACTTATTTGTTATAAGATGTAGTTTTAACTGGTTATAGTCTTAACTGGTTATAGTTTTAACTGGTTTAGTTTTAACTGGTTTAGTTTTAACTGGTTTAGTCTTAACTGTGGCTTTCGACATGCTCTTGCGGGACAAATGCAGGTTGGGTATCAACCGAAAACCCCAATTTACGGCACGTACTAAAGCGAACTCTAGCTTGCTGTTTCATGGTTTCATCTGTCGGCACAAAGTCTATTATGCGTGAAAATCTATTAGCAAAGTTTGGCACTGTGCTGGTTAAATTAATTAATACGGCACGGCGATTGGTTGGTGTTTGCCAGCTAATTTCAACTGCTGCTCCGTAGTTGGTTCCTTCACCTGTAAGGTTATGAGGAACAAAACTGTTTGCATCAAATGCCCATAACATTTCATCAATGTTATGGGCTGATGCTTGGTCCTGAGTATAAATAAATACCCGTTGGTTTTGTCGGTAAAAATGCGCAGCCTGCAAACATGCTTGATGAAATAACTTGTTTTTGTCGTTATCTGCTGTGGCAATACTCTCTTGAGTTTTGTCATTTTGCAGTATATAAAACATCACTTGTGTCTGTTGCATGCTGTTTACCGTTACTCGCTTTGTTCTTGACCTGAGCGGTTTAATAAAAATTGTGTCATCATACTTACTGGACGACCCGTAGAGCCTTTATCTTTTCCGCCACTGCGCCATGCGGTACCTGCAATATCTAAATGCGCCCAATGATATTTTTTGGTAAAACGGGCTAAGAAACATGCTGCTGTGATTGTGCCACCGCCTTTGCCGCCAAGGTTAGTGAAATCGGCAAATGGACTTTCAAGTTGATCTTGATATTCATCCCACAATGGTAAACGCCAGGCACGATCACCACTTTGATCTGAAGCATTCAGTAATTCGTGTGCTAGCGGATTATGCGTACTTAATAAACCAGAAGCATGTTTGCCTAACGCAACCACACAAGCTCCTGTTAAGGTCGCTATATCAATAACTGCATCAGGTTCAAAACGTTCTACATACGTTAATGCATCACATAAAACTAAGCGGCCTTCAGCATCAGTATTTAATACTTCAACTGTTTGACCCGACATAGTTGTCAATATATCACCGGGACGATAAGCATTGCTGCTGGGCATATTTTCACAGCCCGCTAAAACGCCAATGACGTTCAAGGGTAAATTAAGTTCAGCTAATGCGTGCATTGTGCCCAGAACGCCTGCGGCTCCACCCATGTCGTATTTCATTTCATCCATGGCTTCGCCGGGTTTTAATGATATGCCACCAGAATCAAAAGTTACGCCTTTACCAACTAAAACAATCGGGTTAGCTAAATCATCACTAACGCCACTGTATTTTATTATGCTCATTATTGATTCATTTGCCGAACCTCGACCAACGGCAAGATAAGAACCCATGCCAAGTTCTTCCATTTCTTGTTCACCAACAATCTCGGTTGAAACTTTTTCATAATTGTTTTCGAGTAATTTTGCCTGCTCAGCTAAGTACGCCGGGTTGCAAATGTTGGGTGGCATGTTGGCTACATTTTTACAGGTTTCTATGCCTTGAGAAACGGCCAGGCCATGATTTATTGCACGTTCACCAATAGGAAGTTCTCGTCTGGTAGGCACATTGAATACAATTTTCCGTAATGGTCGACGAGGCTCTTCTTTACGTGTTTTTAAGCTATTGAAGCTGTACAAACAATCCTGCGTTGCTTCGATTGCCTGTCGAACTTTCCAATAGGTATCTCGACCTTTAACGTGTAATTCTGATAAGAAGCAAACAGCTTCCATTGAACCTGTTTCGTTTAGTGTGTTGATGGTTTTGCTGATAATTTGACGATATTGACGTTCGTCTAATTCACGCTCTTTACCACAACCGACTAACAACACACGTTCACTGAGGATATTAGGTACTTGATGCAAAAGTAACATTTGTCCTGATTTACCTTCAAGATCGCCACGACGTAACAAGTTACTGATATAACCTTCACTTATTTCATCTAGTTGTTCGGCGATGGCTGAAAGACGTCGCGGTTCAAATACGCCAACGACAATACAAGCACTGCGTTGCTTTTCTGGGCTACCGCTCTTGACACTGAATTCCATGGGCTTTCCTATTTTGCTATCAAATTTCGATTAAATGTGGATAATTTGACTATATAACTGTAAAAAATAGTCAGGGCTACTATCATATCTATTGAGCTAAAGGCTATAATTATAGCCGTATTCAACAGTATTACTATGCACAACACATTTTATTTACTTATAAAAATGACAAGTTTACTTAAAAAATGGTGACATGTCAGAAAAAATACAAGTTTTTAATGGATCCCTATTCGTGATTATTTTTCGTTATTTATTAAAAGAAGTGGCTAAAACCCAATTAGCGGTTTTTGTTGTTCTGATGACTATCTTTATTAGTCGACTTTTTGTCAGGATTTTAGGCGATGCCTCAGAAGGGGGGATCCCTGGACATTTAGTGATGGTGTTTATTGGTTTGAGTGTGCCAGATTTAGCGGGGATGATGCTGCCTTTAAGTTTGTTTTTAGGTATTCTATTAGCTTACGGTCGTATTTATGCTGATAGTGAAATGACCGTTTTGCATGCCTGTGGCGTTAGTGAATGGTATGTTGTTCGAGTTACACTTCTATTAAGTTTTATAACGGCCATTGTTACCGGAATATTTACTTTATATCTTTCGCCAATGGCAATTGAATATGAATATCAGGTAAAAGAGCAATTAGCCTCTGATTCTGGTTTAAGTAGCATTATAGCGGGTCGATTTCAAACCACAGGCAACAATAAAGCGGTGGTTTTTGTTCATGAAAAAAACAGGCAAGACAATAGCCTGGTAAAAGTTTTTGTTGCCCAGTTACCTGATGAACAGCATTCTCACGACAGCATTATAAATTCCAGTTTAGTTTTTGCCGCTAAAGGTAAAGTCGTTGAAGACGATGAAGGTTCACAACGTTTAGTGCTCGAAGATGGTATGCGTTATCAAAGTGATGCTAAAAACAATGAATTTCGCTCGGTTGCTTTTGGTAAATATTATATCCAGATACAAGATCAAAAAGTGGATCACAAGCGTCGAAAATTAACTGCTTTACCGACTACGCAATTGTTTAAAAAAGAACTGCCTGAATATGGTGCTGAAATTCACTGGCGTTTAGCTTTTCCCCTAGCATGCGTGATATTAACGTTTATTGCCGTACCGCTTAGTGTTGTAAATCCCCGGCAAGGAAAATTTGCGAAAATGCTACCTGCGCTATTATTATTTCTGGCCTATTTCTTGTTGCTTACGGCCATGAGAAGAATAATAGCCAGCGGCATGCTATCTAGTGTTATAGGTATGTGGCCTGTCCATTTGTCGGGACTGATTTTAGGAGGGAGTTTATTGCTGAAAGGGCGTAAATCTGTTCGCAAAATCACACTTAAGATGCCAAGTATTCGTCGTTCGTCAACCGATAAGTCAGGTGATAAATAATGCGTATTCTAGACGTTTATATTGGTAAAGTTATTACCTCGACCACTTTTTTAACGCTGGTAGTTTTTGTCAGTGTCAGTGGTATTATTAAATTTGTGGAACAAATGAAAGCGGTAGGAAGAGGTGATTACGATATATCTCATGCCGCTTTATATGTTTTGTATTTTACGCCAAGAGATGTTGAATTGTTTTTTCCTATGTCAGCATTAATAGGCGGCTTGATTGGGATGGGCATGCTGGCTAGTCATAGTGAATTGGTTATAATGCAAGCGGCGGGTTTATCTCGGTTTGATATTATAAAGTCGGTAATGAAAACGGCACTGGTTTTAATCTTAATGAGTATGGCTGTTGGTGAATGGTTTGCACCTGTGGGTGAAGCTAGAGCCAAAGAAATACGTGCTCAGGCAATATCGGGCGGTAGTTTAATTTCTTCTAAAAGTGGTATATGGGCAAAAGATGGTGACTATTTTGTGCATATTGGTGAAGTGGAAGATACTGGTACGTTAAAAGACATTCAAATTTATCGCTTTAATGAGCAACTTAAACTGTCTGGCTGGCTTTCTGCGAATAGTGCTAAATATGTTAATGATGCCTGGCTGTTAAATACCGTAGTAGAGACCACAATTTCAGATAAAGAAGTAAAAAGTCAGAATTATGAAACGCAAGTTTGGTCTTCTACGTTAACCCCTGATAAATTAGGTGTTGTATCAGTAAAACCGGAGTCACTTTCAATCAGTGGTTTGGTTAATTATCTGGATTATTTAGAAGCAAACCAACAAGACAGCAGCAGATATACCTTAGCTTTCTGGCGTAAAGTCATTCAGCCTGCTACGGTCGCAGTGATGTTGTTGGTGGCATTATCCTTTATTTTTGGGCCTTTACGCTCAGTATCAATGGGCGCAAGAATAATGATGGGTGTATTTACCGGTATATTGTTTTTTATCAGCAATCAAGTATTAGGCTCGTTGAGTTTGGTTTATCAATTCCCGCCAATTTTAGGCGCAATTATGCCTAGTATAATATTTGTGAGTGTGGCTGTTTATATAATGAAAAAACGGACGATATAGTAAGGAAAAATACGGGATGGGTTAGTCGAAGACGTACCCATTCCCCCTTAATTTTAAATCTGTAAATGGCACTGATCAAATTAGTGGTATTTCGGTACACAGTTCGTAGTTTTAAAACACTGTACACACAACTATCCAGTAGCT
>JABSOJ010000134.1 GCA_013216005.1 Alteromonadaceae bacterium
GTCATATTATCACCTAGTAATTATGAGGCATATAATAACACCTCTATGTAGGTGACCAAATTAACTATGCCACTTCACCAATGGGCTCCCAATATTCGCCCTCAGTTTCAATAAACTCTTTTACAATGGTTACAGGTAAATCTTTACGTTTCACATGTACTCCGCCTAATGCTTCAATAAATTCACACCAATCACCTTTATCAGCAGCTATCCAAACGGAGGTAATGTTTACTTGCTCTGTTAAAGCTAGTCTTCTTGCTTCTCGCCAAATAGTTACAGGTGGTCCGCCAAACTGTTGAAATTGTCGAATACCCCATAGTGAAGACCATTCACAAATGCGAAGTGCAGAAGTATTAGCGGGTTTGCCGTAGGTATCTTCACTAACACCATAACCATCAATATTTTTAGAAATGTATTTAGCGATATAACCAATAGCAGAGCCTTTGCTTTTACAAATTGGCTCTACTTTAAATCGATATTTTTGAGCGCCTTTTTCATCACCGTCAAATTGCAGGGCATAATATTTTATTGTTGAACGTAATTGTTCTTGTTGAGTGGATTTCATAAAAATGAGTAAGTGCCAATGTGGTGTGCCGTCATGGTGAGGTTCAACAACTCTGAAACCAAAATATTCAATCTTGAGTTTGTCTAATTGTGATCTGGTTTTGGCCCATTGGCTGGTTAAGTACATTTGTGCTTGTTTAGGCGTTGTAGCATCGTATTTATTATTTGCTTTACCGCTATTGTGAACAGGATGCATACGGGAAGGGCAAGTTATTGTTATAAAATCGGCCACATAACCATGTTTGTCGGCATAAACTTCAAAACCATGTAAACGCGCCATAAGTTCACTGCGTCGAATACGTGGATTTGATATCGTAGAATTAGCAATGTCTTTTAATTCTATACAATCACCTTGTTCGTTAATTGCTTCAAGTGAACGGAGAAAAACATCGTTACGGCGTTTTCTTTCTCTGCAATTAGCGAAACTTGCGTCAGATATGTATATTTGACATTGTTTTGAAACAACCCGTATATATAGTGCAATTTCTTCAATTGATATTGCTTGTAGTCGCCTTAACTTTTTAGACCACCATTTTTCACAACAGTAACGGGCGATATCCCCATTAATGAATTTACCTTTGCGAGCTTTTAAACCATTTTGTTTCAATATACTTTCAAGTTCTTGTAATACTTCATCAGCGTTATTATCTTGATCCAACATGTTATTTGTAACGCTGTAACACATACCAGCGCGGGATTTAGCAACTAACTTAATATTTGATTCGTTCCAGGTCATGTCTATTGGCAAGTTACGGCAAAAATCACCGAGTTCCCGAAAGTAAGTATTAGCAATAAATTCTCCTTGTTTAGATAATTTCAATAATCGGTTGTAAGTGTTTTTAGCAATAACACGAAAGGGAAAAGGAATACTTAATAGCTGCTTTTTAATAAACTTTTGATTCATAATATCTTGAGCATTAAATTCTTCAGATAATAAATTGGCACTAAATGAAGCTAATCGACTTTTTGTATTGTCATCAGAAATTGAATTAGGCGGATTATTACTAAAGTTATCATTATGAAACATAGCATTTCTCCACAACGGAAGGATCACTTAAACCATTTTCAATAAAGTTACTAATATCTTGTTCACGATACATCACCCGACGACCAATTTTTACATAAGACAGGGGATAGCGGGCGGTACATCGCCATACGGCTAATGTACCTACCGTTACACCTAAAGATTCAGCAGTTTGTTTTGGGGTAAATAAATTTGTGTTCATATTGAACTCCGTTGATTAATGAAAATTAAACTTTGGGGTTAATATGGTTTTTATTTAGGAGGTTGTAACCGCTTATGGCGGAGTGTTGGCACCTTATGGCAGTGTGTAAATACCTTATAGCGGCTATAAGGTATTTATATTATTCAACTACTATTGGTTTTGCTTAATATAATTGCGTAACCATTTATAAATAGTCTTTGATGCTTGGAAATTGGTGGTAAATGTATGACCAATTGATTTTCCATGCTCGATTACGTCATCAGTAATACTGTCAATTGCTTGATTAGCATTCTTGAAATTACCATTAAGCCAAAGTGTAATAGCGTATTTTTCAGTTTGGCCTTTGGCATCCCAACGAGTCAACGCGCCTTTTTTCCCTGCTTTGGAATTATGATCTCTGATGGCTACGATTGCTTTCGCTTCATCTAACACCTTATCAATACTTTGCTCTTCGAACCAAGCAGATTGGATCCATTTATGTAATAAGGAAATAGCGGCATTATCTAGCCCTAAATTCATACATGCATGTGCTTGGGCAAAGTACGGTTTATCTGAAATTTGAAAAATAGGCTCCAAAATTGATTGCCACCTTTCAATATGCGTTTCTGGTGTTTTTGAATTGATTATGAAAGCATCATAGTCTCGATTATCCATAAGTCGTGCAAGATGAATATCTGGCTTTATTAATTGATTTGAAATTGAAAATAGGCTTTTTGCAAAGTCGAATAATTCATTACTAAACCAATCATTAAATTTACTAATACCTTCGGGAATATTGGCAATATGTTGAGCAAGACTTACATCATTTGGCCTATTGCGCATATGTATAAAGTACTTATTCCTACTAAAAGGCAGTATAAAACTGACCATATTCTCCACATTTTGATTTAGTTGAAGTTCATTCTCTGGTGTCGCTAATGTAGGAAAGGTTTCAGTAAAATTTTTTCTAAGATTTATTCTGAGTTGTTCTTCGTCCAATACATCATCCATTTTAATTTTCTCCGATACTTCCATTTAATTATCAATGAACAATATATTAAATTAAATTTGGTTTGAATAATGTTTTAAATTAATGTTTGTAACTTTAAGCGTACCAGTCTAAAAGTTATGCTGCTTCAAAAAGTTTGATAGAGTTATTTTAATAAAGTAATTTATAAACAGAAATGTTTGCATGATTATTTCTAATGCTATTCAATTCTAGCACCAGCATAGCACCAAATGATATTGGTTAAACGAAAATTGGGGTTTTATACAGTAAATGCATGAAAGTATTGGGAAAAAGTGGTGGCCCCTCAGTGACTTGAACACTGGACCTACCGATTATGAGTCGGGCGCTCTAACCAACTGAGCTAAGGGGCCATTTTGAACTGCACGATTTGATTTGGTCTTTTAGACAAACACCTTTATCGAATCGGAGGGCAGTATAGCATTTTATTTTTTGTTGTCACCCCAATAAGATGAAAAAACCAATAAAATAGCACTGACAGCTTAAATCTTATGCAATTGTGAGTAAAGCTTGAAATTTACTTGTCATTGTTTAATAAATTTTGGTTAAAGTCTGGTTAAATTTTGTTTGTCTTAGATTCAAATAATAAGTTTAATTTGCTTAACTTATTTTCAAAGCAGCAAATTTTCAAATCAACAAAATTGTTTAGTTATCTGACGTTCCGCACATAAAGTTGAGATTTAAAATCTGAGTTGATTTTCAGTGAAAATGGCATCAGATTTTAAATAGCGTTGCCCAATAATTACGCATCGTATATTTTTCAAACTAAAACTGTATAAAAAACATATATATTTTATTAGGTGCGGAATGTCAGAGTTATACCAATTATCATAAATAACTGGTTTGTTTTCAGTGAGGATAAATTTTCAAGAACAAGGCGTTTGATTGAGCAATAACTGGCTATTGGGATTGAAAACAACGCAGTTATTGGATATTTAGACCATTTGAAAATGGTCAGTTACTTATGCTAATTGGTATTATGCGGACTGTGATATTTTAGGAATGCAGGTAAAAGTTTTACGCATAAAAAAACCGCTATTATTAATAGCGGTTTTTGGAAGGTTTTATTGACCAGTAAAAATATTTACTCGCCGTCTAAGAAACTTTTCAGTTGCTCAGAACGTGAAGGATGACGTAATTTACGTAAAGCCTTCGCTTCTATTTGTCGGATACGCTCACGAGTTACATCGAACTGTTTGCCTACCTCTTCAAGCGTGTGATCGGTATTCATATCAATACCAAAACGCATACGAAGTACTTTCGCTTCACGAGGTGTTAAACCAGCAAGTACTTCGTGTGTTGCACCTTTAAGGTTTTCGGATGTAGCTGAATCTACCGGTAATTCACCACTGCCATCTTCAATAAAGTCACCTAAATGTGAATCTTCATCATCACCGATGGGTGTTTCCATTGAAATAGGCTCTTTTGCTATTTTCAATACTTTGCGAATTTTGTCTTCCGGCATGATCATGCGTTCTGCTAACTCTTCAGGAGTTGGTTCGCGACCCATTTCTTGTAACATTTGACGTGAAATACGATTCAATTTATTGATCGTTTCAATCATATGCACTGGAATACGGATAGTTCTTGCTTGATCGGCTATAGAACGAGTGATTGCCTGTCTTATCCACCAGGTAGCATAGGTTGAAAACTTGTAACCACGACGGTATTCAAATTTATCAACTGCTTTCATTAACCCGATATTACCTTCTTGAATCAAATCAAGAAATTGTAAACCACGGTTGGTATATTTTTTCGCAATTGAAATAACTAAACGTAAGTTAGCTTCAACCATTTCTTTTTTCGCACGGCGGGCTTTCGCTTCACCAATTGACATACGACGGTTAATGTCTTTAATGCCATGTACGTTTAAGTAGGTTTCTTCTTCAATTAAATTTAGTTTGTAAATGCAACGTTCTACGTCAAGTTCAATATCCGCCATTCTATTTGAATGTGGTTCGCCAGCATTTTGCTGCTCTTTAAACCAATTTTTAGATGTTTCATTACCTGGGAATATTTTGATAAAGGTGGTTTTAGGCATTCCGGCACCAACCACACAATGTTTCATGATTAAACGTTCCTGCACACGTAAACGATCCATCACGCTACGCATATTCTTAACTAAACGATCAAACACTTTTGGAATTAAGCGAAATTCTTTAAAAACCTCAGCAATTGCGTCAATAGCGGTTTGGGAATCTGCATGCCCACGGCCTTTGGCTTTAATGATTGCATTCGCTTTTTCATAAGCAACGCGCAAGTTACCAAATTTTTCTCTGGCTAATTCAGGATCAGGACCTGTATCTTCTTCTTCTTCATCATCGTCATCTGTCTTGTCTTCATCAGCTAAATCTTCTTTAGACAATTCAGAGCCAACGTGAGTGGCGGCAATAGGGATCTCTTCTTCAACAGCGTCAGGGTCTAAAAAGCCAACGATAATATCGCTTAAACGTACTTCTTCCGCTTCAAAATTATCCCATTGCTCCAACAAATAATTAATTGCTGGAGGGTATTCGGCAACTGAACGTTGTACTTCACGAATACCTTCTTCAATGCGCTTGGCAATGACTATTTCACCTTTACGGGTTAATAGTTCAACAGTACCCATTTCACGCATATACATACGCACGGGATCTGTAGTACGACCAATTTCACTTTCAACCGTAGCAAGCGCGGCCGCAGCAGCTTCTGCTGCATCTTCATCGGTGCTTGCTTCGCTCATCATCAAGGTATCAGTATCTGGGGCATTTTCAAATACCTGAATACCCATATCATTAATCATTCGAATGATATCTTCAACCTGATCAGAATCTATAATACTCTGAGGGAGATGATCATTTACCTGGTCAAAAGTTAAATAACCTTGCTCTTTACCTTTAGTTATTAAGTCTTTAAGTCTAGATTTTGGGGCTTGATCCATTGACGAGTGTCCACCTGTTGTTGATTATCAAAGTAGCTATCAAAAAAGCGGGAAATTATAGCAAGTTAACGACTAAATTACCAGCATGAAACTATTCGTATTAAAACTAATATACCCAAG
Source organism: Alteromonadaceae bacterium (assembly GCA_013216005.1). Classification (GTDB taxonomy): domain Bacteria; phylum Pseudomonadota; class Gammaproteobacteria; order Enterobacterales; family Alteromonadaceae; genus JABSOI01. The sequence goes on from JABSOJ010000134.1 coordinate 5,837, forward strand.
CAACCTGAAAATGCGGAAGGTTGCATTGCCAAGTGGCTTGGGTATAGCAGCAATTATAGCATTTATTACCTATTGGGCTAAATTACTTGCCATTTTAAATGGCATTAATCTGGTCGAGTAATTATCAGCTTTAGTATAAGGCTGATATTTTTAAAATAAGTACTGTCTCAGTTATTTTATTAGGAACATAGCAAAGCATGTAATTCTAGTTTTTCAGTCTTATTAAGTCCAATATTGCGCTCTTTTTGTAATAAAAGCTCAGTTCTGAGTTCTACAAAATTGTTTAATAATTTTTCTATACTGTCTAAAAAGACATTTTCTGCTGCATCAGCTTCAATATGATGTTCCCAGCTCATTAGTTTATTTAATTGTTTACCTTGTTCAGTACCCCTAAAGTGTTCTATCAGTTGTCCGCCGTTAGTTTTCGGGTTATTTTTACACAGAGTCACTAATTGGTTTAATAGAGGAACACCCGGCATATCTAATTGTTGTAAAATCTGATCATCTGGTAGTACTTGAACTATATGGGGATATTCTAGTAATAAAGTAATAGCTAAGCGTACTGGGGTGACTTTATTCTTTTGTTTTGCTGCTTTCTTTTGAGCCGGGTTGGCGTTTCGTTTGTGTAATTCTGCTAACTGTTTTTCACTTCCACCGACAAATCTGTTAGCCAGTGAGGTTAATATGCCATCTTTAAGTATACTTGCCGGTAATTTATTGAGATAAGGTTGAAACAACTCAATTAATCCTGCTTTTCCTTCGAGACTTTTGATATCGACTTGTTGTGTCAAATGCTCGAATAAGAATTCTGATAAAGGTTTTGCGTTATTGAGTATTGTTTCAAAGGCTTGTTGACCTTGTTTGCGTATCAAGGTATCGGGATCTTCACCATCGGGTAGAAAGACAAATCTTAATGAAAAACCATCTTGTATTAACGGTAATGCATTGTCCATTGCACGCCAGGCTGCATCTCGACCTGCGCGATCACCATCGTAGCAGCAAATAACTTCTCTGACGGTACGAAACAAAGTGAGAAGTTGTTCTGGTGTTGTCGCTGTGCCAAGTGAAGCTACGGCATAATCAACGCCATGTTGTGCTAGGGCAACCACGTCCATATAGCCTTCAACAACAACTAATCGGGTTAATTGTTTATTTGCCTGTTTTGCCTCATAAAGACCATAAAGCTCCTGACCTTTATGATAAATACGTGTTTCAGGTGAGTTAAGATATTTTGGCGTGCCATCACTTAATACTCTGCCGCCAAAACCGACCACTCGCCCACGTTTGTCTCTGATCGGAAATTGGATACGACCTCGAAATCGGTCATAAGGACGATTTTTATCACCCTGGATCGCCATGCCTAAATCAACCAATTGTTGATTAATTTGGGGAGTGTGGCCAAAAACTTTCATCATGCCATCCCAGGCATCGCTGATATAACCAATACCAAATCGTTGAACGATTTCACCGCTTAAGCCACGGCCTTTTAAATAATCTATTGCGGTTGTTTTATCTTCTGCAACTTTTAATTGCTTTTGATAAAAACGACTGATTTGTTCCATCAATTCGTAATCGTCTTGTTTCTGCTTGTAGGCTATTTGCTGTTGACGTTGTTGTGCAGGACTCTGATTATTTTGTTCTTTTGGTACTTCCATACTGTAATGAGATGCTAATTCATCAACGGCGTCCGGAAAGTCTAATCGATCAAATTCCATCAAAAATGAAATTGCATTTCCGTGTTCACCACAGCCAAAGCAATGATAAAACTGTTTATCCTGGCTGACAGTAAATGAAGGTGATTTTTCAGTATGAAATGGACAGCAAGCCTGATAATTTTTACCAGCTTTTTTTAATGGCACACGACTTTCAATAAGCTCAACGATATCTGCTCGCGCTAATAAATCATCGATAAATTGTCGGGGAATGAGGCCGGCCATTAGTTACTCTTTTATTTTTATATGCAATGAAAAATATTTATTTATGATAGCCATTCTACACTGATGGTCGGGCTTTTCGATAAGTAAATACAAAAAAACCGCGAGCCGTAATTCGGTCGCGGTTTTATTAGAATTTGATTAAACCGTTATGCGTTCAGTGCGGCTCTAACTTGTCCGCTGACAGCACCTAAGTCGGCTTTGCCTTGCATAGCTGGTTTCAAAATAGCCATTACTTTGCCCATATCGGCCATTGAACTGGCTTGGGTTTCAGTGATCGCTTGAGCAATTAAATTAACAATTTCTTCAGCAGATAATGGTTGAGGAAGGAAATCTTCCAATACCTTTATTTCTTCCGCTTCTTTTTCTGCTAATTCCGCTCGTCCGCCTTTGGTAAACATCTCAATAGAATCTTTACGTTGTTTAACCATTTTAGTTAGTACACCGATAATGCCGGTATCATCTAAAACAATTTTATCATCGATTTCTATTTGTCTGACAGCAGATATCGCCATGCGAATAACGCCAAGACGTAATTTGTCTTTGGCACGCATAGCGTTTTTCATTTCTTCTTTTAGTTGACTAAGTAGACTCATACTTGATTCAGTGACTCAGTTGACTTAAGTAATGATTAAGCTTCGTTGGCTTAATATAAGCGAATGCGACGTGCATTCTCGCGAGAAAGCTTTTTAGCAGCGCGTTTAACCGCAGCAGCTTTTTTACGTTTACGTTCCCAAGTTGGCTTTTCATAACATTCGCGACGACGAACTTCTGAAAGGATACCTGCTTTTTCACATGAACGTTTGAAACGACGTAATGCAACGTCAAATGGTTCGTTTTCTCTTACTTTAATTACTGGCATTTTGTCTATTAACCTTAGCTACTATATCTATATAAAACGGTAAATAACTTTTGCAAATGCAAAACCATCACCGGCTCTTATTAAAAATTGGTGACGCATTCTAATATAACAAGCCCGATATGTAAAGGCTGTCTTGTTAAAATCACCTGTTTATTTATAGCGGTGACTTTAGTTGTACCCTTAAGTGCTGAATTTAGGATTAATAAGTGGTTAAAACATTAATTGGCGGGTAAGATCCGCGCATTATAAATTGGAATGGTTTAGGCACACAGTTATTATGCGAATATTAGGTATTGAAACATCTTGTGATGAAACGGGAATAGCTATTTATGATGATGAACAGGGTATTATGGCGCATCGTTTATATAGTCAAATTGCGGTTCATGCTGATTACGGTGGTGTAGTACCTGAATTAGCTTCTCGGGATCATGTGCGTAAAACAATTCCGTTGATTAAAGAAGTATTGGCTGATGCTAATTTAACACCACAAGATTTAGATGGAGTTGCATATACAGCAGGGCCGGGTTTAGTTGGCGCTTTATTGGTCGGTTGTTCAATTGGCCGTAGTTTAGCTTATGGCTGGGGCCTACCCGCAGTGCCGGTTCATCATATGGAAGGGCATTTATTGGCACCAATGTTAGAAGACAACGCCCCTGAATTTCCTTTTGTGGCTTTACTTATTTCTGGCGGTCATACCATGTTGGTCAGGGTTGATGGAATTGGACAGTATCAATTGTTAGGTGAATCGGTAGACGACGCTGCCGGTGAAGCATTTGATAAAACGGCTAAGTTATTAGGATTAGATTATCCTGGAGGACCTGCATTATCCAAAATGGCTGAAGGTGGTGATCCAAAACGTTTCAAATTTCCCCGCCCCATGACTAACAAACCCGGTTTAAATTTTAGCTTCAGTGGTTTAAAAACCTTTGCTGCCAATACCGTTCGCAAAGAAGCAGATGAACAAGGAAATAATAGTGAGCAAACTAAAGCTGATATTGCCTATGCATTTCAAGATGCGGTAATTGATACGGTAGCAATTAAATGCCGCCGGGCACTGCAACAGTGCGATTTAAAAAGATTGGTTATTGCTGGTGGAGTGAGTGCTAATACAGCTTTGCGAGAAAAATTAGCCGAAGTTATGAAAAAATTAGGCGGTGAAGTCTTTTATCCCCGACCTGAATTTTGTACTGATAATGGTGCCATGATAGCTTATGCCGGATTACAACGTTTGAAAGGTGAAACTCAAACAGATTTAACTTTCAAAGCTCATCCTCGTTGGCCTTTAGATACTTTGTCTGCATTGTAAATGTCTGTAGGTCTGCACTGTAAGATTCGCACCGTTTCGCAGCGTAAAACTTTGGCTCTGTTCCATAATACTGTTGTCCCTCGATGAATCCCCTATTTTTAAAGGGTTAGGCGATAAATTGG
>JABSOJ010000135.1 GCA_013216005.1 Alteromonadaceae bacterium
TACAGGCTCTAGACTGTATCAACTTAAACATGACAATACACAAATATGAACTGTTACCCGGTTTGATTGGTGCCCATTCCTCTGTAGTCTGTGAGATAACAAATAGACGATTAATGTGATGGGTTAGCCGAAGGTGCGACCCATCATTTTATTGAAATTAATATGCTTTAAAAAGAATAAACGACAGAAACACCGTAAATATTACCTGTTTCGCCATCAATTCTATCAACATTAAATGAAGGTGCAATGCCGACACCGCCAACATTAAATTCGTAAGCAACACCAATCCGGTAAAGTGTTTCAGTACGATATTGGCTTCCATGGTGTTTTTCACTACCCGCGCCAACACCAAAACGCCAGCCCGCACCGGGGTGAAAATATACTGAACCAACGGCTGAACCGACACTATCACCATAAAGGGTATTATTAGCATCTTCATATACCACGCCAGCGCCCCAGTTTTGGTCAAATTTGAATTCATATTCAATAGCGATAAAAGTTTTATTTTCTGAATGATCAAGTACACCAATAAATGTATTTATCTGGTATTGTTTATTAAGAATTTTTTCAGAGGCAAATACAGGATTACTAAAGGTATACCCAACGAGCAAACAGCATGAAAGGGCTAAAGATTTCAATTGATTGGATGAATACACGTTTTCCATAAACAGAATTACCACGTTCTTAGTTGAGTTGTTGTTAAGAATAATCTTTTATGTATAAATTTTATTAAGATTAAGATTAAGAATTAAGAAAATCTTTACGATTTTATTTTTATTTACCCCCTAAGCGTAGTTGATTTGAAAAGAAATACCAGACAAATATTTAAGAAATAATCTTTAGTAATATAACTTTTATTGTCGATGCTTTATGACCAAAAGCTTCAATGTTTCAATGATTTCAGAGCTTTGCTGGTAGGCGAGAACAACGTCTCTGGTTAATATCAGTCCTTCTATTGGTCGGAAAACTATTTCGAATTTTTTCAATATTTCAGGTGATGCCGGCACGAGTGCGCCACCAAGTCCAGCATGAACTAAACCTAATGCATAATCGAGCGTTTGTATTTTTGCGCGAACATCTAAAGTTACCCCTGCTAAATTTAATGTTTCATTTAACGTGTCCCACGCACTGCAAGGAATTCTTTGAATAAAAGGTAAACCGTCTAAATCGGCAAAGGTAATCACTTCTTTTAAGGCTAATACATGATTGTAAGGCAGGGCTAACAGGTAATCTTCTTGCCATAATGAAATGAAACTTTCACTTTCGCTGAGTTCTTCTTTAATAATTATTCGTGCATCGCAAGTTTCTGTTTGTGATACCAATGTTAATTCCATTAAGGCTTGTGCAGCGGTGAAATCTTTTAACAATGCGCTCATTCTCTCAACGCCAAGTCCTTTAGTGACTCCCAGAAAAAAAGGTTTTTTTACACTGTGATCAGTGAACACCGTTTTTATCGCATCAGCTTGTCCTAATAATTGTTTGGCCAGAGGATAAAGACGATTGCCAGCGCTTGTAGGTTTTACTCCGCGGGCGTGTCGGGTGAATAAATTTGTAGTTAACGTTTGCTCTAATTGTGCAATTGCAGTAGAAATTGAAGGTTGAGCAACAAAGCTCACTTTGGCAGCACCGCTAAAACTTTGCTGTTCAACCACTGCTACAAAATATTGCAAACTTCTTAAGTCCATGCTGCTCTCAAACAAAGTTAATTTTATTTAGCTATAGTTTATTCCTTTAGCTGGTAAAGAAAAAGAATATTTTAACTTTGTCTCGCTTTTATTTATGCTCTATTCACTTTTTTTGTACAAAATTGCAGTTCAGATACTAAATTGTAGTTCATATAATAATTTTAAGGTGCGTTAATTAATGTCAACATCAACTCCTAAACCAACATTCAACTGGGAAGATCCATTACTGTTAGAATCATTGCTTACTGAAGAAGAGCGTATGATCCGTGATAGTGCTCATCAGTATTGTCAGGAAAAACTTATGCCGAGAGTGTTAGAGGCAAACCGTAATGAAATCTTTGATGTTGAAATCATGAAAGAGTTAGGCTCGTTAGGATTGTTAGGTGCGACTCTTCCTGAAAAATATGGTTGTGCAGGTGTTAACTATGTTGTTTATGGTTTGGTTGCCCGTGAAGTAGAACGTGTTGACAGTGGTTACCGCAGTGCGATGAGTGTTCAATCTTCATTAGTAATGCACCCTATTTATGCTTATGGTAGTGAAGAACAACGCATGAAGTATTTACCTAAGTTAGCGACGGGAGAGCATATTGGTTGTTTTGGTTTAACAGAGCCAAATTCAGGTTCAGATCCAGCGAGTATGTTGTCAAAAGCAGAAGAGGTTGATGGCGGTTATCGGTTAAACGGTACTAAAATGTGGATCACTAACTCTCCTGTAGCTGACATTTTTGTTGTTTGGGCAAAATTAGACGGTGTTATTCGAGGTTTTATTCTTGAAAAAGGGATGACGGGTTTAAGTGCTCCTAAAATTGAAGGTAAATTTTCACTTCGTGCATCAATCACCGGCGAAATTGTTATGGACAATGTTTTTGTGCCAAGCGAAAACATGTTGCCTAATGCGAAAGGATTATCAGGTCCGTTCGGTTGTTTAAATAAAGCTCGTTATGGCATTTCCTGGGGCGCTTTAGGTGCTGCTGAGTTTTGTTGGCATGCTGCGCGTCAATACACCCTTGACCGTGAACAGTTTGGTCGTCCGTTAGCCGCGACACAATTAATTCAGAAAAAATTAGCAGACATGCAAACTGAAATTACCACAGGTTTATTGGCATGTTTGCAAGTAGGTCGTTTAATGGATGCAGGTACATTAGCGCCTGAAGCTATTTCTTTAGTCAAACGTAATTCTTGTGGTAAAGCTTTAGAAATAGCCCGTGTTGCCAGAGATATGCATGGTGGTAATGGTATCAGTGATGAATTTCATGTAATTCGTCATGTAATGAATCTTGAAGCTGTAAATACCTATGAAGGTACTCATGATGTACACGCCTTAATCTTGGGCCGTGCTCAAACTGGTATTCAAGCCTTTTATTAATGATCAAATGTGAGGGTACGAGTCTTTTGTATCCTCGCTTTTCTTCCTGATTATTGCCTATTTCCCCTTTGGAGTTCTGATGTTAGATCGTAATGTCTTGGTAAAAGAGAATTTTATCAAATTTGTTCGTGCCGGTAATTTACCTGCCTCTAGTTGTTCGCTAAAACCAAGTGATGTTGGTTTAACAGACACTGCTGTAATTGACTTATTTGAGACTCAAGTAATGAGTCGTCATTTGGATCTACAGTCGCGTATCATGCAAAAAAAGGGACAAAGTTTTTATACTATTGGTAGTTCTGGGCATGAAGGCAACGCTGCTTATGCGCAAGCTTTTCGTCCTACTGATATGGCATTTTTACATTATCGAAGTGGTGCTTTTGTCATTCAACGCAGTAAACAAGTGCCGGGGCAAACGCCTTTATACGATATGCTGTTGTCATTTGCTGCCTCTAAAGATGATCCAATTTCTGGCGGACGCCATAAAGTTTTAGGTAGTAAAGCGTTATCTATTCCTCCGCAAACCAGTACGATTGCATCGCATTTACCTAAAGCTATGGGAGCTGCGTTCAGTGTGCCATTGGTTGAACGTTTGGATCTGGTAAAAGACGAAGCCAGCCAAATGACTCAACATATGCCAACGGATAGCATCATTGTGTGTAATTTTGGCGATGCTTCATCAAATCATTCAACTACGCAAGGTGCGATTAACAGTACGGCCTGGGCAGCTTATCAGTCAATTCCTATGCCTATCGTTTATGTTTGTGAAGATAATGGTATTGGTATTTCCACTTCGACACCTGACGGATGGATTGCCGCTAATTATAAAGATCGCGTTGGTATCACTTATTTGCATTGCGATGGTTTGAATATTCTTGATACCTACCAATGTGCTAAAAGAGCAGAAGTCATTGCTCGTGATCAACGTAAACCTGTATTTATGCATGTTAGAACAGTGCGTTTACTTGGTCATGCTGGCTCTGATGCTGAGTTTGTTTATCGGGACGTAGCTGATATTGAAGCGAATGAGTTTCAAGATCCGTTATTACATACCGCCAGAATTTTACTTGAAAATAATATACTTGATGCTGAAGCCATCATTAAAATTTATCAGGGTGTTGAACAACGTATCGCTTGTATTGCTGAACAAGCAGTGACAAAACCTAAGTTAGAAACCGCTAGCCAAGTTGAAGCTAGTATCATTCCGCCAACACTTTCTGCGGATATAAGTGGTCAGCATTTACAAATTGTGAGTGATGAACAACGTCAAAAGTTATTTTCTCATGAGAAACATAACATTAAGAAAAAACAGCATTTGGCCAAACTGATTAACTGGGCATTAATGGATTTAATGGCTGAAAATAAAAATATGGTTATGTGTGGTGAAGACATAGCTAAAAAAGGTGGCGTTTATAATGTCACCGCTAAATTGTCAGAAAGATTTGGTAAAAACAGGGTCATTAATACCTTGCTTGATGAGCAGTCTATTTTGGGCTTAGCCATCGGTATGGCCCATAATGGTCTTTTGCCTGTTCCGGAAATTCAATTTCTTGCTTATGTGCATAATGCAGAAGACCAAATTCGTGGTGAAGCAGCCACCCTGCCATTTTTCTCAAATGGCCAATATACTAATCCTATGGTGCTCCGAGTTGCAGGTTTAGCTTATCAAAAAGGTTTTGGTGGCCATTTTCATAATGATAACTCTTTTGCTGTTTTCCGCGATATTCCGGGACTTATTCTGGCTTGTCCGTCAAATGGTGCTGATGCCGTTGAAATGATGAGAACGAGTGTTAAATTGGCCCGTGAACAACAGCGCATGGTTATTTTTCTTGAACCTATTGCTTTGTATATGACAAAAGATTTACATGATGAAGGCGATGGTTTGTGGACTTCACAATATGTTGCTCCGGCTGAATCAAATACTACAACCAATTTAGAAATTTCTACTTATGGCAAAGGGTCTGAGCTTTGTATTATCACTTACGGTAATGGCTACTATCTTTCAAGAAAAGCTGAAAAAATACTTAAACAGCAAGGCATAAATTGTCGGATTGTTGATTTACGCTGGTTAGCGCCGTTAGACGAAAAAGGTATTATTGAGCAAGCAAGCCAATGTAAAAATATTTTGATTGTTGATGAATGCCGTCAAACAGGTTCAATCAGTGAAGCTTTGTTCGCTATGTTAGTTGAAGCTAACTTAGCAAAGAGTATTAGCAGAATTACCGCAAAAGATAGTTTTATTCCATTAGGAGCCGCGGCGAATCATGTTTTACCTTCAGTTGAAGGCATTGTTAATGCTGCTAAAGAGTTGATTGGTGATTCTAAGAGTAGTGTTCCCGTGAACAGTGGGTCCCTAGCCACTGATTTTAATGCCATGAATTTGTTAAAACAGGAAATAACTAATGACGAGTGTTAGTCAAAAAATTAAAAAAAGAGCGGTTGTTATTTGTCCTGGACGTGGTACTTACAATAAAGAAGAGTTGGGCTATTTACAGCGTCTTCACGCAGATAAGCCTGAACTTGTTGCTGTTATTGATGATTATCGTCAAAAGCAAGGACAAATAAGTATTAGCGAGCTAGATTCTCAAGATAAATACAGCATGCGTTTGCATACTGCCGGTGAGAATGCATCTGCGCTTATTTATGCTTGTGCTATGGCTGATTTTCAGTCTATTAATCAGGATGAGTACGATATTGTTGCAGTAACGGGTAATTCAATGGGCTGGTATATTGCTTTGGCGGTTGCAGGTGCATTAGATGAGCAGGCAGCAATAGAATTAATTAATACCATGGGCTCTATGATGACCGACGGTATTATTGGCGGCCAAATGATTTATCCGATCACTGATGAAAACTGGTGTGAAGATGCACAAATTATATCAAAAATTGAGCAATGGTTAATTGAAGTAAATGAAGGGGATGACTGTGACGTTCATATATCAATTCATTTGGGCGGTTATTTAGTTTTTGGTGGTAATAAAGTTGGCTTAAAAGCATTAGAGCAAAAATTACCAGTGGTTCAAGACCGATATCCGATGAATTTATTTAATCATGCAGCATTTCATACGCCGCTGTTAAATGAGACTTCAGTAAAGGCTAAATCGTTATTGTCGAAAGACCTTTTTGTTCAGCCTGACATTCCCTTAATTGATGGTTTAGGGCAAAGTTGGCAACCTCACAGCTGTGATACCGGTGCTTTGTATGATTATACTTTAGGTACACAAGTGGTTGCTCCATATAATTTCAGTAAAGCTATTGAAGTTGCAGTGAAAGAATATGCCCCGGATAAACTTATTATTTTAGGCCCCGGTGCTACATTAGGTGGTGCAGTAGCACAAAGCTTAATTAAGCAGCAATGGTTAGGGTTAAAGTCTAAGAGTGATTTTATTGCTATGCAAAAGCAGGATCCCTATATTTTAGCGATGGGAATAGAAGAACAAAGACTAAAAGCAATCAGTTAAAAAGCGTTATTAACCTGAATTCGGGATAATGAGTACTTGATGTTTCAGTAAAATAAATAAGTTAATGAGACACGTAAATCACAGAATAATGGTGTGACATTAAATCCACTATCAATGTTTCAATTTTTTCGATTATCGAGGCAAAACGTTTATGAATAGCTGGCTATTTATCGACGTTTTAACGCAGAGAATTGGAAAAAGGGGAATAGTGAGCAAGTGCTGCTTATCCCGAATTCAGGTTTATTCATTACTTTTTGAAAAGGGCTGTTACAACAGCCCTTTTTCTTGTCATAATAGTCGGCATAAGTTAAACATTCGTTAATCTTCAGTCGTCGAAATAATAAAAAACAATGAATTTTAATTTCGAGTTTATTTTAAAGTTTTAAAGTTATTTTTGAACAATTAATTTACATCATTAAAATTGGTACACATCCATGACCACAAACCGTAAAAGAAAAGAATCAGATTTAATATCTGCCTTTAAAAGTTTATTAAAAGAGCAATGTTATGGATCGCAGGGACAACTGGCCGATGCTTTATCTGAGCAGGGTTTTGTTAACATGTCACAAGCCAAAATTTCCCGGTTACTTTCGAAAATTGGCGCAGTAAAAACACGTAACACCTCAAATCAAATGATTTATATATTGCCTGATGAATTAGCGGTACCTAAATCAAAGCAAGCTATTGAGTCTGTTGTTTTAAGCGTTAAGCATAATAGTATGCAAATTATTGTAAAAACAGGTATTGGTGGTGCACCATTAATATCCAGAATGCTTGACAGTATGGGAGAATCTTTAGGAGTACTAGGGACACTGGCAGGCGATGATACTATTTTTATTGCGCCTGCAGATATGAGTAAAATGGACGAAATCTGTCAGTCTATTCGGGACTTACTTGGTGTAAAAGAATAAGGTCGAAAGAGAATAGTCTTTATTCTTAGCAAGAATAACAGCCTGAAATTATATTAGATAGTGTTCGTCCGCTTGTGTTTGTCCTAAAGTGGGGATGTCTGTTTCTGGACGGATACTAATTTGTTGTTACTTTTTTCTTTTGACGAAATTTTCTTTTTTTGAAAGACTTGGTTTTATTCCCCACAGATAATCCAGTTAGCTGGGTTGGTAACTGCTCACTTGCAGTCGTTATTATACTTTTTAATGTTTGAGTCAGTGGCTGCATGAAAGTTTGATAACTTGCTTTTTTGTCACATATCGCATTTAACGTTGCTTCCCATTGAGCGGTCATATCTGGTTTGGTCGCTATTTCAGGCAGGGCAGAAATTAACGCTTTACCAACATTTGTCGCATGAATGAGTTTACCACTACGGTGTAAAAATTCCCGTTTAAATAACAAATCAATAATACCTGCACGGGTTGCTTCTGTGCCTAATCCGTCGGTATCTTTGAGAATTTTTTTTATTTCTACATCTTGTACAAATCGGTTAATTCCGGTCATTGCGGCTAATAGCGTTGCATCAGTAAAAGATTGGGGTGCTTGTGTTTCTTTGGTTACTAATTCACCTTGAATGCAATGCAGGTTCTCACCTTTTTCTAAATTGGGGAGCTGTTGTTCACTTTTGTTATCAGCACCCATATTATCAATGTCTGATGACTTTATTGAGGATTCAGCTTTTTGAAAGAGTATTTTCCAACCAATGTCGATTGGATTTTTCGCACTGGCTTTGAAAATCCCCCCTGCAATTGAAACCCGTATTGTGGTTTGATGGTAACGGTAAGGCGGATAAAATTGAGCGAGATATTGTCGAATAATTAATTGATAAACGTTTTTCTCAAATGAGTTCAGGCTAATGTTATCAGCGCATTTTTCTGTTGGAATAATAGCATGATGCGCGGTGATTTTTTTATCGTTCCATGCTTTACTTTTTATTGAATGATCAGCTTTTTTAGCGGCTGATGCATAGCGGGAATTTGAATTAGCCAACATATTAATTATTTGTGGTGCCTGTTTAAAATGCTCCATTGGTAAGTATCGGCAATCACTGCGCGGATAAGTGATCAGCTTATGTTTTTCGTATAAGCTCTGACAAACATCCAGTACCAATTTAGCATTCATAGAAAACTGTTTAGCAGCGTCTATTTGTAAGATGGACAAGCTATAAGGTAGCGGAGCAAACTGTTTTTTCTGTTCTTGTGAACATGAATTTAACGTAGCAGATTGATCAGTTATTCTATTAATTACATTTTCTGCGAGTTTTTTTACCAGTACTCTTCCTTCTTCATCCATGTAAGGCTGGCATTGTTCGCTGGGTTGCCATTTTGCCTGAAATTTGACCCCATCTTTGGTAAGTAAATGAGCTAGTACTTCATAAAAAGGTTTTGATTGAAATTGTTCTATTTCCTGATCTCTTCTCACCACTAAACCTAATAATGGCGTTTGTACCCGACCAACAGATAATACCCCTTGAAATCCTACTTTTGATCCAAGTAGTGTATAAGCTCGGGTTAGATTGATCCCATAAAGCCAATCGGCGCGGGAGCGGGCTAATGCCGATACTGATAACGAGGCATATTCCTGATTTTGTTTAAGTGAATTTAAAGAACGTTTAACTGCCGCAACGTTTAAGTCACTGATCAAAAGCCGTTTGGTTTTCATTTTTTTTGTCTTGCTGACTTTTAGATAATCAATTACTTCATCAATCAGTAATTGTCCTTCTCTATCTGGATCACCGGCATGAACAAGTTCATCTGCTTGCTTAACAAGTTTTCTAAGGATGGTTAATTGTGAACGGGTTTGGGCTTTTGGCTTTAATTGCCACTGCTCGGGTAATATCGGCAGGTGTTCATATCGCCATTTTTTATATTCAGCATCATAAGCTTCGGGTTCAGCTTGTTCCAGAATGTGACCAATACACCAACTTACAACATCACCGTTACCAAGTTCTATATATCCTTGCTGATTTTTATGGGGTTTGGGCAATGCAGCAGCAATGGCTCTGCCCAGACTTGGTTTTTCGGCGATGTATAGCTTCATTAATGATTTTATATAAATAAATTGGCAATATTCTTACAATATACGATAACTGGTTATTTATCCAGTTATTGGCTTGTTCTTGGGGTAAATTTTTCTGTTGAAATATACGCCAGAAAGTTACCTTGATTGATTTGTATGGTGTTTTGCACTATTTAATTTGTTAATTGTACTAATTGGTATAACAGGAAAACAAGGAAAGTTAAATATGGATCAAGTCAACAAAAATTGTATCGATGAACGCACAGACAAGTTATTAAATCATAGGGTTACTCATGAAAAATTCCGTGAATTTCAATTTTTATATTCAATGTGGCGGATAGAATTAACTGGTCAAACGTTTACGTTGATGTAATTATATTTTAACTATTTTTTAATTAGTGTCTGAACGGAAATCCTGAAAGCCTTATTTTACGGGGTATTCAAGCAATATTGCAAAACGAAGATTTT
>JABSOJ010000136.1 GCA_013216005.1 Alteromonadaceae bacterium
AATGGTCTTAAAAAGGCTGCTATTGAAATCGATCGTAAGATCCTAGCTGACATTGCAGTATACGACAAAGCAGCATTCACATTCTTAGTTGAAAAAGCGAAAGCTTCTTTAGCTGCATAGAATTGAAAAAAGCTTTTTAGAAAGGACGCCTCGGCGTCCTTTTCTTTTTTATTGTTTTTAGCTAAATGCATTGCATTAATAAATAGTGTATTTAGCTAAACCTAAATAATTAACTGAGAGTTCAATAATCATGAATCTTGCTGATAAAGTTTTAGCGGTAAATAATGATCTTCCAATTCGCACTGATGCGCCTGTTCACAGTGGTAAAGTACGTTCTGTTTATTGGTTGACTGCAGAAGATAGCCGTCGTTTAATTCAAGAAAAAAACTATGATGTAGCAGTTGATTCCCCATTGGCTATTATGGTGATCAGTGATCGTATTTCTGCTTTTGATTGCGTCTGGCAAGGTGAGGGTGGTATGAAAGGTGTTCCGGGTAAAGGGGCGGCACTTAATGCTATTTCTAATCACTGGTTTCAATTATTTAAAGATAACAATTTAGCTGATAGTCATATTCTTGATATACCTCATCCTTTTGTATGGATTGTACAAAAAGCAAAACCGGTAATGATTGAAGCTATTTGCCGTCAATATATCACAGGTTCTATGTGGCGTTCATATACTAAAGGCGAGCGTGATTTTTGTGGTATAGGGTTACCTGAAGTTTTAGAGCGTGATACTAAATTAGCTGAATTACTGATCACACCTTCTACCAAAGGTATTTTAAAAGGTATTGAAGGTGTTCCTGAAGCGGACGACGTTAATATAACCCGAAAAAATATTGAAGATAATTTTACTGATTTTAATTTTAAATCGACAGATGATATCGATCTGTACGAAAAATTATTGAAAGAAGGTTTTGATGTTATCAGTAAAGCTTTGGCTGAATTAGACCAAATTTTTGTAGACACTAAATTTGAATTTGGTTATGTAACAGATAAACAAGGCAATGATAAATTAATTTACATGGACGAAGTTGGTACACCTGATTCTTCTCGTATTTGGGATGGTGAACAATATCGACATGGTAAAGTGGTAGAAAACTCAAAAGAAGGTTTTCGTCAGTTATTATTAAATCATTTTCCTGATCCTGATATTTTATTAAACAAAGATCGTATGCCTGAGCGTGAAGCTTTGGCCCGTGATAATTTGTTACCTGAATCAGTATTAATGGATGTCTCTAAAACTTATATTTCTATTGCTGAAAAAATTACCGGTAAACAAATAAAGTTATCGGAAAACCCTAAAGCTGAAATCATTGATATTTTACGTGAAAAGTACCAATTAATTGATTAGATCATTCAATGTTACCGTAAATGTTTCATTTTTAGTTTGGCTTTATTAGATTTTAAAACAATTCCCTTTGTCGTTTGACGCAGGGAATTTTTTATTTTAGCTCTGCATAATTGTCTTACGCGCCTATTTGGAGCACGCCTGAATACGGAGTATTCGCTAAAAACACGTATTTTTCAGCTCAAACGTAATTAACTAAGATTTTTATTACATTTGTAGTCTTTTTTTGTGTAAAATCACAAGCCATTTTATTTATCAATTTAGTCTACCCAAATAATGCATCCGCATCCGAGGAGAACATGAATTTAGACGACATAATATTGCAGGCTGAACAAGCCATAGCAGAAGCATCAGATCCCAATGCACTTGATCAAGTACGTGTTAATTTCTTGGGTAAAAAAGGTTTGTTCACTGAGCAAATGAAAGGATTGAGCAAATTACCTAAAGAAGAAAAGCCTAAAGCGGGTCAGGTAATAAACTTAGCGAAGCAACAAGTTCAAAAATTATTATCTGAACGTGGTGAATTATTACGTAAAGAAGAAATTACCAAGAAGCTTGCTGCTGAGTCTATCGATGTGACTTTACCGGGTCGTGGAACAGAATTAGGTGGTTTACACCCAGTTACTCGTACCATTGAACGTATTGAGAGTTTTTTTGGTGACTTAGGTTTTGAAGTGAAAGCCGGTCCTGAAATCGAAGATGATTATCATAACTTTGACGCTTTAAATATTCCTGAGCATCATCCTGCCCGTCAAGATCATGATACTTTTTACTTTAATCCAAAACTGGTATTAAGAACGCAAACATCAGGTGTGCAAATTCGTACCATGGAAGTTGAGAAACCGCCATTACGTATTATTTCGCCGGGTAAAGTTTATCGTAATGATTACGATCAAACTCATACGCCGATGTTTCATCAGGTTGAAGGCTTGATGGTTGATAAAGACGTCAGTTTTACCCATTTAAAGGGTATTTTGCATGATTTCTTACATCACTTTTTTGAAGAAGATCTGGAAATCCGTTTTCGTCCGTCTTATTTCCCTTTTACTGAACCATCGGCTGAAGTTGATGTCATGGGTAAAAATGGTAAATGGTTAGAAGTATTAGGTTGTGGCATGGTTCACCCTAATGTTTTACGCAGCGTTGGTATTGATCCTGAAGTCTACACTGGTTTTGCCTTTGGTATGGGCGTAGAACGCTTAACAATGCTTCGTTACGGTGTGAATGACTTACGTGCATTCTTTGAAAATGATCTTCGCTTCTTAAAACAGTTCAAGTAGGAAAGCCAATAATGAAATTTAGTGAATCTTGGTTACGTGAGTGGGTAAACCCTGCAATAACCTCGGAAGAATTATCCCATCAAATCACCATGGCTGGCCTTGAAGTTGATGGCATTGAGCCAGTTGCGGGCGAATTTACCGGTGTACTCATTGGTGAAGTTGTTGAATGTGGTCCTCATCCTGATGCGGATAAATTACAAGTGACCAAGATAAATCTTGGCGGTGATTTTAACGACGGTGAATTAGTAGAGATTGTTTGTGGTGCTAAAAACTGTCGTTTAGGCTTGAAAGTAGCGGTTGCTACTGTTGGTGCTGTATTACCGGGCAATTTTAAAATAAAAAAAGCTAAACTACGTGGCGTACCATCTCACGGTATGTTGTGCTCTGAGTCTGAAATTGGTTTATCTGAAAGCTCTGACGGCATTATGGAATTAGCGGCAGACGCGCCAATTGGCATGTGTGTACGTCAATATCTGGATTTAAACGACCTTTCCATTGACGTTGATTTAACCGCTAACCGTGGTGATTGTTTAGGTATTAAAGGTTTAGCCCGTGAAGTAGGCGTATTAAACAGTCTTACGGTTAATGAAGTTGAAATTAACTCAGTAACGCCAACAATTGATGATACCCGTGATATTTCTCTTGAAGCTGCACAAGCTTGTCCACGTTATTTAGGTCGTGTCATTAAAGGTATTAATGTTAATGCAGTAACACCTTTATGGATGGTTGAAAAATTACGTCGTTGTGGCACGCGTTCAATTGATCCGGTAGTAGATGTTACGAACTACGTTTTATTAGAGCTTGGTCACCCAATGCACGCCTTTGATTTAGCAAAAATTGACGGTGGCATTAAGGTACGTTTTGCTAAACAAGATGAAACTTTAGTTTTACTTGATGAAAATGAAGTGAAATTATCGACAGAAACGCTGGTTATTGCAGATGATAATAAAGCGCTTGCTATGGCGGGGATTTTTGGTGGTTTAGATTCTGGTGTAAGTTTGGCAGAAGATAATCAGACGGAAGATATATTCCTGGAAAGCGCATTTTTCGCACCTTTGGCTATTTTAGGTAAAGCGCGTCAATATGGTTTACACACTGATGCTTCACATCGCTATGAACGTGGTGTTGATCCAGAATTACAACGTAAAGCAATGGAAAGGGCAACAAGTCTATTATTAGATATCGTAGGCGGTGAAGCGGGTCCTATTGTTGAAGCGAAGTCAGAGGCGGATATTCCTGCACAGAAATCGGTTAGTTTGCGTCGTGAAAAACTTGATGGTCGGATAGGGCATCATATTGTTGACGATACCGTGACAGAAATTTTAACCCGTTTGGAATTTATTGTCAGTGATTCAGGAGAAGATCAGGCAAAAGTATGGCAAGTTACCGTACCTGCTTATCGTTTCGATATAAAAGTTGAAGTTGACTTAATTGAAGAAGTCGCCCGTATTTTTGGTTATAACAATATTCCGAATGTTGCGCCTAAAGCTAAATTAGCGATGCGTGAACAAAAAGAAGGGAAATTATCTTTAAGCAAATTGCGTCAAACTTTGGTTAACCGTCATTATCAGGAAGCTATCACTTATAGTTTTGTTGATCCGAAAGTTCAATCTTTAATTCATCCAGAACAAGATGTAATGCTTTTACCTCATCCTATTTCTTCTGAAATGTCAGTGATGCGTTTAAGTTTATGGACTGGGTTATTACAATCGGTTGTTTATAATCAAAATCGTCAGCAAAGCCGTGTGCGTTTGTTTGAAGCCGGTTTACGTTTTGTACCAGATGAGTCCGCTGAAAACGGTGTTCGTCAGGAAAATATGTTTGCGGGTGTGATCAGTGGTCAACGAGATGAAGAACACTGGGATATTGAAAAAGCAGCAACAGATTTTTATGACATTAAAGCTGACGTCGAAGCCTTATTATCACTGACGTGTAATGGGCATGAATATGAATTTTCTAAAGCTGAGGTTGATGCGTTACACCCTGGTCAAACAGCGAAGATCACCCGCAATGGTGTTTTAGTTGGTCATATTGGTGCTTTACACCCTGAATTAGAAAGAAAATTAGGATTAAATGGGCGAACTTTAATTTTTGAACTATTATTATCAGAGGTGTTAACACAAAAGCTTCCACAAGCGACTGAAATTTCTCGTTTTCCCGCTAATAGACGAGACCTAGCTATTGTGGTTAAGGAAGA
Source organism: Alteromonadaceae bacterium (assembly GCA_013216005.1). Classification (GTDB taxonomy): domain Bacteria; phylum Pseudomonadota; class Gammaproteobacteria; order Enterobacterales; family Alteromonadaceae; genus JABSOI01. Next base: position 4,829 of record JABSOJ010000136.1, read on the forward strand.
AGTAGACGCAAAAAGTGTGTTACAACTCGTTGAAAAGGTTGGCGGAAACCTTTTAATTGATCTAAACTTGTTCGATGTATATCGAGGCCAAGGTATTGGATCCGGATTTAAGAGTTTAGCTATCGGTATAGTATTACAAGATAATCGGAAAACGCTTGAAGAAAAAGACATCACTGATGTCATTGATCGAGTCGTTGAAACATTAGCAAAAGAATTAGATGCATCACTGAGGGTATAAGTAATGGCGCTTACAAAAGCAGAAGTAGCAGAGCATTTATACGAAAAAGTTGGGCTGAGCAAGAAAGACGCCAAGGATATGGTTGAAGTATTTTTTGAAGAAATACGCGAAACTTTGGAAAGTGGTGAACAGGTAAAACTTTCAGGGTTTGGTAACTTTGATCTTCGTCAAAAAAATGAACGCCCAGGGAGAAACCCGAAAACGGGTGAAGATATTCCAATTTCTGCACGAAAAGTTGTGACTTTTAGACCCGGTCAAAAACTTAAAAGTCGTGTTGAAGATGGTAATGGTTAATAGTTTATCTAGCTGTTAATAATCTTTGTAAAAAAGGCTGCTTATGCAGCCTTTTTTGTGTTCAGGACGAACGGTATGCCACGATCACTTGAATGTGAATAAGTGAAATGTTTTAATTTTGAAAAATAATAATTAATGCTAATTGGACTTAAGTTAATTGGTATCAGTTGAATCAGTATAAGTAAAAGTAAAAGTAAAAGTATAAGGATAATGATCAGGTTATGGGAATATCAACGAAAAATGGCGGCGTATTAAAAGTTTTATTGATCATTGCGTCTTTGTTTGTCATTTTGGCCAGCATTAAAACAGCGACAAATATTTTAGTACCTTTTCTGTTATCGACGTTTATTGCTATTATTTGTAATCCATTAATTGTTAAGGCAAGCAAATATAAAATTCCAAAAGGTGTTGCGGTTGTTTTTGTTATAGCACTTTTTGTTACTATTGCTTTGTCTCTTGCTGGTTTGGTCGGTAATTCGCTTAACGAACTGTCGCAATTGTTACCAGATTACCGGACACAGCTTGAAGGGCAGTTTGTCTGGATAACAGATAAATTAGCAGAATTTAATATTCAAATATCTTCTGCACTATTAATTGAGTATTTTGATCCTGCCGCTGCTATGGGTCTTGCTACTGATATGTTGAAGGGATTAGGCAGTGTTATGGCCAACCTATTTTTAATCATCATTACCGTTATTTTTATGTTATTTGAAGCTTCTTCTATACCAAAAAAATTACATCTTGCGTTAGATGATCCACAAATGCGATTACGTCAAATAGATCAGTTCCTTAATTCGGTGAATCATTACTTGGCGATTAAAACACTGGTTAGTGTCGCAACAGGTATTATCGTGTCATTGATGCTTTGGGCGTTCGGATTGGATTTTTTCTTACTCTGGGGTGTTTTGGCCTTTTTACTTAATTATATTCCTAATATAGGTTCTATTATTGCGGCAGTACCCGCTATATCGTTAGCATTATTACAATTAGGTCCGACTGCTGCAGGATTCATTGGTTTAGGTTATATGACTATAAATACGGTAATGGGGAACGTTGTAGAGCCTCGTTACTTAGGTAAAGGTTTAGGGCTTTCAACATTAGTGGTATTTTTATCTTTAATTTTTTGGGGATGGCTGCTTGGTACTGTTGGTATGTTATTGTCTGTACCGTTAACCATGATCATTAAAATAGGACTGGAAAGTTCAGCAGAAGGGCGATGGTTTGCAGTATTGTTGTCTAATGAAGAAATGTCTAATGAAAAAGTGACTGAAGAACTTAATGAAGTATAAATAGATAATAATGTATTTGGTATTAAAAGGATTGAATAACACTAAGTAGTGTCCATTTAGAAGCGAATGCCTACTGCTGATGTCCCACCTGCTCAAAACACCATTAGAACGCCCTCGCTACGACCTCGTTTCTAGACAGACACTAACGGAAGTTTTCAAGCTAGTGCCTGCCCAGAAACGAATGTCTACTGTGGAAATATCACTGGCTCAAACTGAACACCACTATAAGGTTATTTAGAATGACTAAACGCCCAACGCTAGTAGTGTTCATATTGCACTATTGGATCGGCCTCGCTACGACCTTGTTTCTGGACGGACACTAATTATTTTTAATCTCTATATTTTACGATTAGAAAATTAGCAGCAATTAGTTGGATTTTCTACTGATAAGATTCAGTTCATTAATGCGACTTTTACTGATAAATATATAACACTTTTTATAAGTGGAAGCGGCTGTAACACTGGGTGATACAGCTAAATACTGCCAGCGACAGTTATTTTCTCTAAATTTTAAAAAGTTTTTTTGTGAACGTTGAAACATTATTAGCGCAGAACGCCGTCCTGTTGTTAAAGCAAACTCTTCAAGTAGAAAAGTTTGATTGTTAATCCAGGTTTGTAATTCTCTATCGATAGATTCTTTAACATGGTCTAAACATTGAGAATATTCAACATTATTAATTTTTTTCTTCTCACAGCTTTTGATTGTTCTACCTTGATTGGCATTAGCAAAAGATGAAATTTGTAAACCGATGACAATACTCGTTACTATTATCATTTTAATTGATTTCAAAATGGACTCTTTCTCTATATGTTTAAGCTGGTAATACTTTTTTATATGGTTTTACAATTACTTTCTCATAAACTCCAGCGGTAATGTAAGGATCTTTATCTGCCCAAGCCTGGGCATCTACCAGGCTGTTAAATTCGGCGATAACTAAAGAGCCGGTAAAGCCAGCTTCAGCGGGATCTTCGCTGTCTATAGCAGGGCAAGGACCTGCAACAAATAGGCGGCCTTCATTTTGTAAATCTTTTAAACGTGCTAAATGTTGTTCTCTGGCATTTTTTCGTAGTGGTAAACTGTTTGCTACATCTTCACTATAAACCATGTATAACATTTGAGTTCCTTTATATTTTAATTCTTTACTCATTCTTTATGAATTAAGGGGGATAAATTTATGGCTTACTTAATTATGGGGTTATTCATCAGGCAGAGATATTTTTTCATTAGTGTTTTGCTCATCTTCTTGTGGCATGTATTTGTATAAAAAAGCGATAGAGCCTATAGCAAAAGCGAAGGTTAAACCTGTTAAACCAAAGACTTTGAAATTTACCCATACGTCTTGAGTATAATTAAAAGCGATATACCAGTTTAGTGCACCACAGAAAGCAAAAAATATTGCCCAGGCTATATTTAGTTTGGTCCAGATTTTTTCAGGTAATGTTAATGCTTCAGCAAGAAAGCTTTTGATTAAATTCTTTTTGAAGAAGTAATGGCTGACTAAAAGAGCAACAGCGAAAAATTCGTTGATTATTGTTACTTTCCACTTAAGAAAAGTATCATCGTGTAAAAATATGGTTAAGCTACCAAAGACTGCAATTAAACCAAAAAACACCCAGTTTTTTGTTGGTACGGTTTTTTTGCTCATTAAAAAATAGATTATTTGTAAAGCAGCCATGACAATTAATGAGCCAGTGGCCCAGTAAATATCAGCAAACTTGTAGATAATAAAAAAAATTACAAGAGGGAAATACTCAAAAAATGCGTGCATAAAATACCAATTAAAAAGTTATATTGCGCTAATTCTACCCAACTAACAGGGATTCTCCAAATAATTCTGATTAAATGTTATAAAAACATGCTAAATAAATGATACAGAATGATACAGCATGAAGGATTAGCCAAAAGATAATCCATCAATTCACACCTGTTTTAATTCAAATATTTGTTTTTTATAACATCTTTTTTACATCGTATCCAAATGGGTCATCAATAGAATATGAAGGTTCAGTAAACCATTTTGCTCCGTGTTCGGTCATATAAAAATGATCTTCAAGGCGAATACCAAATTCACCGGGTAGTACTAACATAGGTTCGTTGGAAAAAGTCATGCCTTTGGCAAGTGGCGTTCTATCGCTCCGCACCAGATATGGCCATTCGTGAATATCTAAACCAATACCGTGGCCTGTTCGATGAGGGCAGCCGGGTGTTTGATAATCGGGTCCCATATTTTTGCTGGCTAGATAGTTTCGGGCAGCAATATCTACGTCTCCACAAGCAGTACCAATTTGTGCCGCTTCAAAGGCACTTAATTGGGCATTTTTTTCAATTTGCCACATATCCCGTTGCCGTTGATTTGGTTCGCCAAAAACATACGTACGGGTAATATCTGATTTATAGCCTTCAACCTGACAACCAGTATCAATCAGGACAACATCATTTAGTTCAAGTGTTTTTGGTGTTTTAACACCATGCGGGTAAGATGAATCTTCACCAAATAATACAATACAAAAATAAGAACCTGCGGGTGCACCGACAAGTTTGTGGGCTTTATTAATAAAATCTTCCACTTCGCTTGTACTAATACCTTCATAAAGAATACGGGCAACAGCTTTGTGTACTGTTAAGGTCATCTCTTTGGCTTGTTGTAAAAGTGCAATTTCATTGTCTGATTTTTGGCTTCGGCAGGTTGCTGTGATAGCTTTGGAATTGATTAAAGTATAGTCTGGTGCGCACTGTTTAATTCCGTCAGCTATAAAAAATGGAGCTGCTTCATCAATGGCAATATTACCCGATGAAATGCCCATTTCTTTTAAGCTCTCAACAAATAACTGATACGGGTTTTCGTGTTCTTGCCAGGCTAAAATATTGCCTTCAATTGACATGTATTGCTTTACGGTATTTATTTCAAAATAAGGAACAATATATTGAATTTTACCTTGCTGAGGAATAATTGCTCCAACCATACGTTCACTGGCGAACCAGCGGGTACCTGTGAAATAATAAAGGTTAGTGCCAGCGTTGACATAGGTTGCCGTTATATTTTGCTCAGTCATTAATTGCTGGGCTTTATTGATTCGTTGATTAAATTCATCTATTGGAATTGATTCAACTTTAGTTGTCATATCTAAAAGTTTCGCTAATTCAATTTCTGCGGTTGAACCGCCAACACCTATAGTCATTTAAACACCTGTATAAAATAAATTTTTGGCTCTGTTCCATAATACTGTTGTCCCTCGATGAATCCCCTATTTTTAAAGGGTTAGGCGATAAATT
>JABSOJ010000137.1 GCA_013216005.1 Alteromonadaceae bacterium
GCTACTGGATAGTTGTGTGTACAGTGTTTTAAAACTACGAACTGTGTACCGAAATACCACTAATTTGATCAGTGCCAGCATTTTTATTCCCCGTGCTAATAATCGAGCCCTTCGAGGTAATTAATAACACAAAATATTAATTCTCAAATTCAGTTGGGGATTGATTAAGGATCACTTGTTATCTTAGTCCGTTCCACTCTAAATATTAAGCATTGACACTTTAATGGAGGTGTTGAATAAAACTAATCTGGATCTTGTTTAAAAAAATTCTACAAATCTCAACCACACTTCTTAAAAAACAAGGCACATTTTACATTACACGTTATAGCACTAAATAATCACCTAAAAAACAACACATTTTGTAGCGATATAAATTATACCACTAAAAATTCACCAAAAAACGAGAGATATTTTAGTGGTATAAGAAGTGTAGTCGGATTGTTCTGATACATATGACGAAGTTTATTAACTTGCTTAATACTGAATTTACAAATAGTTGAGGTACACTAACCCTAAGGGTCTCAATATATCCACCAATTTATTTCAGTGGTTCGGGAAGCTGAAAGTATTTAACTCCCAGTCCCAACCACTCTACATTTCATTAAAGAAATTGTTGCCTTTGACTAATCGAATTAATCTCTGTTAACCGCAGTAGGTTCATGCAAAGAGGCCTGTTTTTTAACCGCTTCAAAATCACTGCTAAACGCAGGGCGTTTAATGTACTTCCCTGCCCCTTTCACTGTACGAAGTTCACCTTCAGTCCAAACGAGATTTCCTCTGCTCAACGTGTGTACTGCAAGACCTTGCACTGTACGTCCTTCAAATATATTAAAATCAACATTTTGATGATGCGTTTTAGCTGAAATTGTACGGGTTCCGTTAGCATCCCAAATAACAATATCTGCGTCAGCTCCTACTGAAATAGAACCTTTTTGTGGGTAAATATTGAATATTTTAGCGGCATTGGTCGACGTAACAGCAACAAATTCGTTCGGGGTTAATCTGCCGGTTACTACACCTGAATCCCACATAATTGAAAGTCTGTCTTCAATCCCTGCTGTGCCGTTAGGAATTAAACTGAAATCATCTTTACCGGCAGCTTTTTGGTCAGCACAGAAACAACAATGATCTGTCGCCGTTGTTTGCAAGTTACCTGATTGCAAACCCTTCCATAATGCTTCCTGATGTTTCTTAGGTCTAAATGGTGGACTCATGACGTGAGCAGCTGCGAATTCAAAATCTTTATTTCGATAAACAGAATCATCTATTTCCAGATGACCCGCTAATACCTCACCGTAAACTCTTTGTCCTTCACTTCGTGCACGAGTAATCGCTTCCAATGATTCTTCGCAAGAAACATGTACCGCATAAATAGGCACATTCAAGGCTTGTGCAATACGAATTGCACGGTTAGCGGCTTCACCTTCAACTTCTGGTGGTCTGGATACCGGATGACCTTCTGGGCCACGAATACCTTTAGCTAATATTTCTTTCTGCAAATGATAAACCAAATCACCATTTTCAGCGTGAACGGTTGGCATAGCACCCAATTCAAGGCAACGTGAAAAACTCTTAACCAAGGTTTCATCTTCGGCCATGATGGCATTTTTATAAGCCATAAAATGTTTAAAACTGTTTACACCATGCTCATTAACTAAAGTCGCCATATCTTGATAAACAGAGTCATCCCACCAGGTTATCGCAACGTGAAAACTATAATCTGTAGCAGATTTTTCAGCCCACTCCATCCATTGATTATAAGCTTCCATTAAAGGCTGCTGAGGATTAGGAATAACAAAATCGATAATGCTAGTAGTACCACCAGCCGCACCTGCACTGGTTCCGGTGAAAAAATCTTCACTGGCAACTGTTCCCATAAAAGGTAATTGCATATGGGTGTGTGGATCGATACCTCCCGGCATAACGAGCAATTGATCGGCATCGATAATTTGACAATCTTTAGGTACATCAAGATCTTTACCAATGGCCTGGATAATGCCTTCATCACAATAAACGTCGGCCTGATAACTTTGATCTGCGGTAACTACGGTACCGCCTTTAATTAAAATGGACATTTGGCTTCCTTTTTTATTTTATTTATTATTTGAATCTAAGTGTTATTTTATAGCTAGTGCCCGTCCAGAAACAGGGTCGTAGCGAGGGCGATCCAATGGTGCAATATGAACACTACTAGCGTTGGGCGTTTAGTCATTCTAAATAACCTTATCTAGTGGTGTTCAGATTGTACCAGTGGGACGTCCGCAGTAGACATTCGTTTCTGGATGGGCACTAGCTACTTTTACAAATTAGATTGAATACATTTAACTTCCGTAAATTACTCAAACCTATCGGAATTATTGTTTGTGCCACTTATAAATTTATAGCTTGATTAACAATTAAGTCAACTTTATTTCTCACCCAATTTATTTACTTGATGTTCAACCAGTATACAATTAAAAAGCAATCAAAATTAGAGTAAAGACTCTATTTGTTGTTCTCTACAATCCACTACAAATATCAAACGACATAATGTTTTAAAAACACATAACTAACTGAATAGTATAAATATTAGTTGAGCTGTGTGTTTTCTAATTAATCTATAGTAAATTAAACTTGACCATTTGGTCAAAATATATTCTTATATATATTGAATTAATTTCATAATCAAAATTAATTGAATCTTTCTCAACATAATTTAGTTAAGCAAAATTTATAAAAACACCTAAAATTAAAATAACAAACACTAAATATTTAATTCAGAATAATAGATATTTAACAAGGAAAGGTAATGAGTTTTACGCACGACATAAAATCAAATCGATTACTTGATGTAGAAATAAGTGACAACTTCTCCGATATAGCGCCTCCACTTAGCGATAAACAAGTTTTGGTTGCCAGTGAACGTTGCTTATTTTGTTACGATGCCCCTTGCATTACGGCTTGTCCTACTGGTATCGACATTCCACTTTTTATCCGAAAAATTAATACGGGTAACAACCACGGTGCGGCAAAAGAAATTTTGTCAGCAAATATCCTAGGTGGTAGTTGTGCTCGTGTTTGTCCAACAGAAACTTTATGTGAACAAGTTTGTGTTCGAAATAAACATGAAGAAAGTCCGGTTGAAATCGGACGTTTACAACGGTATGCAGTTGATCATCTAGATACTACACAGCCATATCCATTTACCAGAGCTGAAAGTACTGGCAAACATATCGCAATTGTTGGCGCTGGTCCTGCTGGGCTTTCCTGTGCGCACCAACTAGCCCGTGAAGGTCATCAAGTCACTATTTTTGAAGCTGCGCCTAAAAGTGGTGGTTTGAATGAATACGGAATTGCACTTTACAAACTGGTAGATGATTACACTCAAAAAGAAATTGAATTTGTCCTTAAAATAGGCGGAATCGATATTCAATATGAAAAAGCGTTGGGCCGTGATGTTTCTCTCGCTCAATTACGTGAAAAACACGATGCCGTGTTCCTGGGCATAGGTATGGGTGATGTAAACGCATTAAATATACCGGGTGAACATTATCCGGGTGTAGAAGATGCCGTTGCCTATATTAAAGAATTACGTCAGAAATCTGAATTATCTAACCTTCCTGTCGGCCGCCGTGTTGTTGTTATCGGTGCGGGTATGACAGCAATTGATATCGCTGTGCAAAGCAAAAAATTGGGTGCGGAAGACGTCACCATTGTTTATCGACGCGATAAAAGCGCAATGGGTGCTTCGCAACACGAACAAGATCTGGCGCAAACAAATGGTGCAACCTTTATTTGTAATGCACAACCAAAAGAAATAATCGGTAGTGATACCGGCATAACAGAAATGACATTTAATAAAACAATGTTAGATGACAACGGAAAACTCGTTGTTACAGATGACATTATCTCTATACCTTGTGACGTAGTGTTTAAAGCCATAGGCCAGAAGTTTGAAAGTTCACCACTAGGCAATGATTCAGAGTCAAAACCAGCATTAGATCAGCGCGGCAGAATTGCTGTGAATGATAACTTTCAAACAAGTTTAAACGACGTTTATGCCGGTGGCGATTGCATTAACGGCAAAGACTTAGTCGTTGAAGCAGTTGATCATGGTAATAAAGCAGCGTTGGCGATTCATCAACAATTAAAAAAACAAATCAATCAGGGTGAATAAGGAAAATATTGTGGCAAATTTAGCATGTGAATTTATTGGAATAAAATCTATCAACCCTTTTTGGTTGGCCTCTGCGCCACCAACAGATAAAGCCTACAACGTAGTACGTGCTTTTGAAGCTGGTTGGGGTGGTGTTGTTTGGAAAACACTGGGAGAAGATCCTGCACCGATCAATGTTTCCTCCCGATATGGCGCACATTATGGTCAAAACAGACAAGTACTGGGTTTCAATAACATTGAACTTATTACTGACCGTCCGTTACAGGTTAACTTGGATGAAATAACTCAAGTTAAAAAAGACTGGCCGGATCGTGTGATTATCGTCTCACTGATGGTGCCTTGTGAAGAAGAATCCTGGAAAAATATTTTACCTAAAGTTGAAGCAACCGGTGCCGATGGCATTGAGCTTAATTTTGGTTGTCCTCACGGTATGCCAGAACGAGGTATGGGTGCTGCAGTAGGTCAGGTGCCAGAGTATATTGAAATGGTTACCCGTTGGTGCAAACAATATTGTTCACTACCAGTGATCGTAAAATTAACGCCAAACATTACTGATGTCCGCCTACCGGCAGCAGCAGCAATGCGTGGTGGCGCTGACGCTGTAAGTTTGATCAACACCATTAATTCAATTACTTCTGTAAACCTCGACACTATGTCACCGGAGCCTAGCGTTGATGGCAAAGGAACTCACGGTGGATATTGTGGCTCCGCAGTAAAACCTATCGCATTAAGTATGGTCTCAGAAATTGCCCGTGATCCAGAAACCGCTAATATGCCTATTTCAGGTATTGGCGGTATATCCAACTGGCGCGATGCTGCTGAATTCATCACATTAGGCGCAACCAATGTTCAGGTTTGTACTGCTGCGATGTTATATGGTTTTAAAATTATTGATGACCTGTGTGACGGCCTGAGTGATTGGATGGATACCAAAGGCTATAAAAACATAAACGATTTTAGCCGCAAAGCAATTCCAAACACAACAGATTGGAAGCACCTTAATATGAACTATAAACGCATAGCTCATATCGACCAGGACATTTGTATTGGCTGTGGTCGTTGTTTTGCTGCTTGTGAAGATACTTCTCACCAATCAATTTTACAAACTGGTGATCTTGGTAAACGAAAATACACTATTATTGACGAAGAATGCGTTGGTTGTAATTTATGTGAAATTACCTGCCCTGAGCCTAATGCCATTAAAATGGTAGATATTGATACCGGCAAACCGCATTTAAGCTGGTTGCATCATCCAGAAAATCCATACCGTGAAGAGAAATAGCGCTGACGATTAGTAAATATAACGAGTAGATTAAAAAACTATTAGCTTAAAAATGATTAGCTTAAAAAAATGTAACTTATAAAAATAACTATAAAAGGTAAATCACATGCCAAGAAATGTCATCAGTGGGTTAATCCAATGCCATAACCCACTAAATGATGAATCAAAGTCGGTTAAAGAAATACAACAAGCAGCGCTGGAACACCATATTCCCTTTATCGAAGAAGCGGGAAAAAAAGGTGTACAGATATTATGTTTGCAGGAAATCTTTAACGGACCGTACTTTTGCCCTTCGCAAGACGCTCGTTGGTATGATGCTGCCGAACCAATACCGGGTCCAACGTGTGACATAATTGCAGAATATGCTAAAAAACACGAGATGGTGATCATAGTTCCGCTATACGAATATGTACAACCGGGCATTTATTACAATACAGCAGCAGTAATCGATGCCGACGGCACCTATTTAGGTAAGTACCGTAAAAAACAAATACCGCATACCAGTGGTTTCTGGGAGAAATTTTTCTTCAAACCTGGCGATAACGAATACCCTGTATTTCAAACCCGTTACGCTAAAATTGGTATTTACATATGCTATGATCGTCATTTTCCTGAAGGGGCTAGAATACTGGGCCTTAATGGTGCTGAAATTGTTTACAATCCATCCGCTACTGTTGCTGGTTTGTCACAGCATTTATGGAAAATTGAACAACCCGCTCACGCTGTTGCCAATGGCTATTTTATGGGTTGTATCAATCGTGTTGGTACAGAAGCACCGTGGAATATCGGTAAGTTTTATGGCACCAGTTATCACGTTAACCCACGTGGCGAATTCATCGATATTGCATCAGAAGACAATGACGAGTTACTGATTTCAACACTTGATTTAGACATGATAGATGATGTTAGAAAAGTATGGCAATTCTACCGTGATCGTCGCCCTGAAACTTATGGAAAATTAACAGAGATATAACGTCTATTAATATTTTCGACAAGCAGTAACAATGTAATTCAGGATCTAATTTATTTAGATCCTTTTGTCGTTTAAAAAACGCTTTATCTTTGAAAATAAAAAAAACTTGCTAGATAAAGAAAATTTAAAGATGTAAATTATTAATAGTAAATTAATTCATTTGAATTAATACAGCACAGTAATGCATAAATAATAAAAAATTAGGGAATCACTATGCAGCAACAACCTAACCCCGGTAGCAATAATTCTACATTGCCTACTTCATCTGTTCATCAGGTTGACGAATTTATTGAGTTAGATGTACAAAGTGATGTCAGAGACAGCCCACTTTACAATGACGATATAGCGCCAACTAAAATTCATCAACGTACCTGGCACAAAGGCAATGTAGCTGCTTTATGGATTGGTATGGCTATATGTGTACCAACCTACACGCTTGGAGGCGTATTAACTGCCTACTTTGGTCTTTCGGTAATGGAAGCGTTATTTACAATTTTCATCGCTAATATCATCGTACTGATACCACTTACTCTCAATGCTTTTGCCGGCACTAAATACGGTATTCCCTTTCCAATATTATTACGTTCTTCTTTTGGACTGTATGGTTCAAATATACCCTGTTTAATCCGGGCAATTGTCGCTTGTGGCTGGTTTGGCATTCAAACTTTATTTGGGGGAATTGCCTGTCACCTTTTATTATCTGAAATATCCTCCAGCTGGGCATCACTGGGGAGCGTTGGTGAAGTCTATGGTTTCTTTATGTTTCTCGCCCTTAATCTATACGTAGTGATCAAAGGCGCTAACTCCATTAAAAAACTGGAAAACTGGTCAGCCCCTATTTTATTAACCGTAGGTATAGGTTTAATGCTTTGGGCTCTACCACAAATTAATTTAACCGAAGTACTTGCCACCAAAGCCAACAGACCTGAAACAGACAGTGCAGCCCCCTATTTAATGGCGGGTATTACTGCCATGGTCGGTTTTTGGGCAACACTGAGTTTAAATATCCCAGATTTCAGTCGCTATGTAAAATCACAAAAAGACCAAATCACAGGACAAATATTAGGTTTACCTTTAACCATGTTTTTCTTTTCAGCCCTTGGCGTGGTGTTAACTGCTGCATCAACAACCCTGGTTGGCGAGCCTATTTCTGATCCTATTAATTTAATCGGCAAAATAGATAACCCAATTATGGTGGGTATTGCCATGGTGTTAATTATCATAGCGACCTTATCTACCAACAGCGCGGCTAATATTGTTTCACCGACCAATGATTTTCAAAATGCTGCACCAAAGCTGATCAGTGAAAAACGAGGCGTTTTATTAACCGGCCTGATCGGTGTGTTGATGATGAGCTGGGAGTTAATGAAAAAAATGCATTGGATTGAATCTGATGTCAGTGTTGAAGCCTTGTATTCAAATTGGTTATTAGGCTATTCAAGCTTATTGGGACCTATCGCCGGCATTATGATTGTTGATTATTTTATCATTAACAAACAAGAATTAGATTTAGTTTCTTTATACAAATCAGGCGGTATCTACAGCAATGTAAATTATTATGGATTAACCGCATTTTTTATTCCTGTGGCATTAACCATTTTTTCTCTTACCACGGGTAAATTACATTGGTTTTATGATTACGGCTGGTTCACTGGTTCGATATTAGGCGGAACAATTTATTACGTATTGAAAGTTAAGTTACTCACATTTACTGAGGCTAGAGAATGAAAAACTTAAGGATTAACAAAGACCGCCTTTGGCAAAGTTTAATGGAAATGGCCAAGATTGGTGCCACAGATAAAGGCGGTTGTAAAAGACTGGCTGCGACCGCACTAGACGGTCAGGCACGTGATCTTTTCGTTAAATGGTGTAAAGAAGCAGGTTGTTCAATTTCAATTGATAAAATAGGCAATATATTTGCCCGCCGCGAAGGGAAAAATAATCAATTACCTGCCGTTGGTACTGGTAGTCATCTTGATACCCAACCAACAGGTGGTAAATTTGATGGCGTATTTGGGGTGCTTGCTGGTCTTGAAGTATTAAGAACGTTAGAAGAAAATAATATACAAACCAATGCCCCTTTTGAATTTAGTGTATGGACCAATGAAGAAGGTTCTCGTTTCCCGCCTGCGATGCAAGGCTCAGGCGTTTATGTCGGTCGCTTTGACTTAGCAACTGAACTGGCTAAAACAGATGTTGATGGCTTGATGTTACGGGATGAATTAGAAAAAATTGGCTATCTTGGCGACGAAGAGCCAGGCAGTCGTAACATCGGTGCCTTCTTTGAGACACATATTGAACAAGGCCCTATTTTAGAGGCAGAAGACAAAATAATAGGTGTCGTTCGATTAGGTCAGGGGATCCGTTGGTACGACATTACAGTAACAGGCAGAGAATCTCATGCGGGTTCTACACCAATGCATCTGCGCTATGATGCGTTGTTAGCTGCCAGTAACATCGTCACTGAAATCAATAATATTGCCCTGAGTAATCCACCAAATGGCTTAGGCACCGTTGGTTTTATGGAAGTCTATCCGAATTCTAGAAATACCATTCCGGGAAGCGTTAAATTCAGTGCTGATTTACGTAACCCCAACCCTGATGTTTTAGCAAAAATGGACAAGCAATTACAAGATTATTGTCAGGAATTAGCGACAAAGCATAACATCGACATTGACGTTGACCACTTCTGGTACTTCGCTCCGGTTGAGTTCAATGCTTCTGATAACGTGCAAATAGCCGCGAAAAAATTGGGCTATAGTCATATGGATATTTTTGCCGGTGCGGGACACGACGCTTGTTACATGGCCGACATAGTGCCTACAGGTATGGTATTCACCCCTTGTAAAGATGGCATCAGTCACGCTGAAATTGAAGACACGACCGAAGAGCAATGTGAAGCGGGTTGTAATGTGTTAATGCATGCCATGCTTGAGGCATCTGAGAATATGAAGTTAAAAGAAGCTTAGGCGAGTTTAGGTAAGTTTATGCCGAATACTTTACGTGTTATTTAGGTGAAGAATTCGGCATTTTTGTTTCGATATAGATATTATGGTGTTTATTAAATACGGCTTCAAACTGATATTGATATAATCAAAATTAAAATCACACTTGTCACCAAACAAGGGCTAATTAACCGAATTAGTAACCTCAAGCTCTGATATTTCACGATCTAACTGATATTTTTTATCCGTAACAATTGCTTCAAGCCTACATTCCGTACAATTTTATAAAAAATAAATAATTAAAAATAACCTTAATAACATGTAGTTAAGCGGATT
>JABSOJ010000012.1 GCA_013216005.1 Alteromonadaceae bacterium
ATTGATGAATGGGATAAAATATTGCGAATTTTGGCTTCTTTAGTGCTTAAAGAAACAAGCCAAAGTACCATTATTAGAAAATCATCGTCATATTCATCAAAAAATCCCACGTTAAATGCACTTATTGAATTTGATAAAATTATCATGAGTATATATATGCTTAACTACATACAAAAAATTGATCGCCATAACTTAACTTAACGTAAGTGATCAAATATAAACAAAATTATCACTTCCCTATAAGTCATCCTTAATTCTATCAAAGTTTAACGGAACTGGTCGATATACTGTTTTAAATCCTGATTCAAAATAATCGCTTACGCTACTGTCTATTTCGCCCATAGCCCCTTTGTATATGTACTGTAAGGTTATATATTCCACCAATTCAACAGCCCTGATAATCCGTTCAAAGTTTTCAAAGCCAATATCATCGATGGGATTAGCTTTATGATAACCACGAATGATCTGTTCAATAAATTTCTCACTGAAGTTTTTTCTGATCACTTGTTCCTTGCGCGGAATATGATTTAAACTTGAGCGAACTACCAGTGCCAAGTCAAACAACAAAAATCCGTAAGATGAACTATCAAAATCAAACGCAGCCAAGCGCCCATTATCATACAACATGTTGTTTGGAGCCAGATCTCCATGGATCAAACCATAGTTATGCTTGGTTTTCGGCAATGTTTCAAGCCATTGCCATTCTTTGTTGAAACAGTTTGTCAATTTTACATTGGTCTTTAGTAGCCCTTCTTTTTTCATTTTATCTAAAATAGACTGAGCTATTTCAAATCGGTGCAGGCGTTTGCCCTGTGAAGGTTGGAAATTAGCACTGCCTGCATGAATGCTACCCAATAAGTGACCCCAACCATGGAAAAACGATGTTTGCAAAAATTTCTCATCGTTAAGATCAATACCATGCCCCGGCAGTTTATCAAACACACATATATTAAAGGTATAACCTGATTCACAATCAATAGACTCAAGCCAGGTTCCTTTTGCCGACCTTACGGGTTGACAAACATTAATCTTTTGGCTGTATAAATGATTAACCCAAGATAATTAGGCACTGATTTGTTCTGTAGTACGTTTTTTTTGAGGCGTTAAACGCAGAATTTTTTCTTTACCTGCACACATAAAAAAATAAACAAAATTCTCGGTATAGCTGATTGGTGTGGCGTTGTCGATACAACCACACCATAATTTTTCCGCTTGGCTAACAGTACTTAAAGGTGGTAAAAAATTCATAAATAACTACACCATAATTAACAGTTCAAATGATAGCTCAAATTATTGCAATGACAAAATAACAGGTCTTTTGATAATACGTCTGAGTGGCCAACTACAGGCAAAAAGTGCCAACAACACAATCATACCAAGAGCCAAGGGCACGACAGATAATAACCCGATATTGATATAAACACTTACAGCATCACCAAAACCTAAAAACAGAACAACAAAAATAACAAAACTGCCGACAAACCCCCAGCCAATGGAAGCAGAGCTGTCTTTAATAACTAATGAGTACAAGTGCTTTTGTTTTGCGCCAATGGCCATACGTGTTGCAATCTCAACTTGACGTAACTGAATGTTATAACTCAAAATACCGTACAAACCAACACCAGCCAAAAACAATACCAGTAAGGTAATGCTCGAAGTGGTGACAGCAGCCGTGATCTCAGCAAACATCAGCTTTGTGTGTAACGATTTCAAATCTTCATATCGAAAAATATTAAACCGTGAATCAACATTACTGACAATTTGAGCAATACGGGCACGGGTAAATACCAAATTTTCGTTTTTGAACTGAATCATCAGATGATAACTAGAAATGCGTTCTGGCATATATACTCTTGGCGTTTGATCAGATTCGTTTGGCAGGTTAATACCTTTAACGACACCCACAACTTCAATCACCGAATCACTGCCCCGAGTCACTTTCATGCCCAGCACAGGTGAACCTTTATTGAAAGATTTAGCAAACGCTTCATTAACCACCATAACACTAGCCCCACCTTTTATATCATCGGCAGTGAGGTTACGCCCTTCAACCAAAGGTTGTCCAATCATCTCAAAATAATTACTGTCAATACGTTTACCCAGAGGAGTCAATCGCTCGTTAGTTGAAATTTCTTTCATTGCCCAGATATCATAACCGGATACAGGAGACTTACCCTGACTAATTTTTTTAACCTGTGGCTGACTCGCTAGACTGTCGATAATTTCTTGCATAACCGCTCTAGACTGTGCACTATTTATTGGCATAGAAGTAGCGGTGGAAATAGACAATTGGCTGATCCCAGCCAGCTCAAACCCTTTAGGTGTAGTGATAGTCTCCATTGCCTTATTAAACAAGCTGAGGTTAGCAATTACCAATACGGTCGCTAAGGCTACTTGACTACCAATTAACCACTGGCGTTTGGTTTTTGATACCTGAACACCGGTGCCTTTACCGCTACCCTGCAAATCTTTTTTCAATTGACGATAGTTAATCAGGTTGGCACTGAGCTTGGCAAAAAACCAGGCCAACAACAAAGCAACCAATACAGCAACACCTAACGTAAACACATTAACCGACAATTCATTAGCGCGTGGCAGTACGTCAATCAGATAAGTTTGCAGCACATAAAATCCCGCACTGGCAATAATCAAACCTATGATCACTGACATCACCATCAGCTGTAACGTTTCTGCAAACATCGCATTAAACAAATCACTTTTCTTCGCACCCAGTGCCGCATGAATAGACATGCTGCCTTGTTGTTCAACTGTACGTGACATAAACAGGTTGGAAATATTAGCAATAGCAATCAACACCAAACCCAAAACGCCACCTAACAACAACAGCGCCATTGTTTTACTTTCACCCAGTATCACTTCTTTCATTTGAATCAAGTCAATACGGATACTCCAGCCAGTAGCTATGCCTTCTTGTTGCCAGCGAACATCAACCAAATCTGTTAATACTTGTGTTGCCATCCTCAATTGTTCACCATCTTTAAGTTTACCAATGAAAAACAATGAACTGCTAACATCACCCCAATACTTTCGCACAGCTTCAGAGGTCTGGTTATAATCCCAGGGCAACCATACAGCCGTTTCCCGACCAGTTTTAAGTAACTGAGGTTCGGTAAAAGATTTTGAAGTAACCCCGATAATTCTGTAGCTGACACCACTTATGGTTAGCTTTTGCTCCAGAATATCTTGTCTGCCATCAAAATATTGCAACCATCCCTTATAACTTAACACCGCTACTGGATTATAAGCATTAAGCCCTTCTGTTTCGCTAAATCCACGACCTTTGCTCATTTGAATATTCATTAATTCAAACATTTCCGGCGTGGTGGCACTAGTATCAACTGTCGGCTGAGAGTTCAATGAAGTCACAACACCTTGTTCGTATGAAACAATGGTCGATTTTGAAAAAGAAGTTTGCTTTTGGTACATGTATACCAACCCAGGATAGGTATAGGCACGGGCCTTAACCTCTTTAGCAGGGTCCTGCAACAGGTGTTGACCAACATATAATTTATTCTGATCAGGATAAGGTAATGGTTTAGCCAACAGCAGATAATTCAAAGTTGCTATACATAACAATGCACCAAGTGTGATCCCCATGGTAACGAGAATGGTGACAATAAACCCCGGTTTTTTTTTCAAGCTAGCCCAAGCTTGTTTATGTTGGTAGGTAATTGATTTCATGCGGGCTGCTCCGTCATCACTATTTTACCATCAAACAATTTGAGTTGCCTTTTCGCCATGTTTGCATATCTTGGATCATGCGTTACCATACAAATGGTAGTGCCTTTGTTATTTAAATCAGCCAGAATGGCCATGACATTATCACCACTTTTAGAATCAAGGTTACCGGTGGGTTCGTCTACCAATAAAATGGCAGGCTCGGCTACCAGTGCTCGGGCAATGGCGATACGTTGTTGTTGTCCACCAGACAACTGGTTAGGTTGATGCCCTGCTCGGTGGCTCATTTCAACCATTTCAAGGCCTTCATTTACACGCTTGGTAATTTGATCAGCACTGAAGTTTTCCGTGCTATAACGCAACGGCAAGGCAACATTGTCAAACACACTTAATTCATCTATAAGGTTAAATGACTGAAAAATAAAGCCAATTTTACTATTACGTATCTCTGCTGCTTCATCAATAGAAAGGTGGGTAACGTCTGTTCCTTCGATAAAATACTGACCTTCACTAGTGGTGTCCAACAAACCAAGAATAGACAACAATGTTGATTTACCACAACCCGACGGTCCTGAAATAGATACGTATTCTCCTGCACGTATCTCCAAATTAACACCACGCAAGGCATAAGTATCCACATCCTCCATTTCAAAAACTTTTTTGACGTCCTTTAACAGAATTTTAATATCACTCATAAGTTATACCTCAATATTATCGTTTAATAGGGGGATCATTTTTCAAAAGTGTTTCATTTTTTTGACAGTGAACTATCAATAAACATCGCCAAAGATTCAACAAACGAATGTTGCATCAAGGTGAAATGGTTTGCTTGTACCAAAGTCACGCTCAACTGCCCCAGCAATGATTGCCAACTACTTTCATCTTGTACCATTTTACCTTCTTCTGCCCTGATCAGCTCAACCATTCCATCGTATGGCGCTGGCTGATAGTTAGCCAACATACGATCGTTGTCAGTTAACTGTGCAAAACGGCTGGTCAGTTCTTCAACTGTCATATCATTTGGTAGGACCGACTGTTCAATACCCAAATCAACCACCAATTTAAGTAATTGGGCTATGGGTTGTTGCAACTGCTCCTGCGCAAACTGACCGTAATCAATCCCAAGTTCAGCTACCATGATAGCCAGCAACTGACGTTCTCTTTCTGTATCAGATAACGCATTATCGTCTAAATCAGCAGGATTATAGCTGTCAATCATTAATAGCACTTTAACTTCATCACCATTACCAACCACTTGTTGAGCCATTTCCAACGCGATAACGCCGCCCATCGACCAACCAGCCAAACAATAAGCCTGGCTGTTGTCATTCGCTTTAATCTCATTCAAATATAATACAGCTGTCTGTTCAATACTCACCTCTGCATTTTCAGGCATGACTATACCAATCACCGCTCCCCGATATTTCATTGCACCGACAAGTGCGCTGTAACACACCACTTGACCACCAACGGGATGAACCAAATACAAGGGAGGCAAATCTGATCGCGATGGTTTAAGTGTTATCAACAAACTGTTCTGCTCATAATTCCCGGCATTACTCCTGGTATAAGTACCTGCTATTAAACGGGCCTGCTCAATTAACTGAGCAGACTGCCGGATAGTCTGTAATTGGTATAAATTATTCATACTCAGTTGGCATGAAAAGTGTTGGTTAACCTGTTTAAGTAAGCGACTAATGAGTAATGAGTGACCACCTAAGCTGAAAAAATTAGCGGTGACACTGATTGT
Source organism: Alteromonadaceae bacterium (assembly GCA_013216005.1). Lineage (GTDB taxonomy): Bacteria > Pseudomonadota > Gammaproteobacteria > Enterobacterales > Alteromonadaceae > JABSOI01. The sequence goes on from JABSOJ010000012.1 coordinate 5,450, forward strand.
TTCAGCGTCCAGACCAAGCAACAGCGCCCAAATTTGCGTTAATTCCTGCTCAGTTACCGTACCGGGTTTATCCAAATCACCGTCATCAACCACAGCTTCGATCAGTGGCAAAGCCTTTTTATCCACTTTACCGTTAGGTGTCAACGGCCAGCATTCTACAATCACAATGCTTGAAGGCACCATGTACTGCGGTAAAACCTGTGCTAATTGTTGTTTAATTGCAGCAGCGCCTAAGCCCTGTTCCTGCTCACTAACAACATAGGCTATCAATTGTCTGTCAGCATGCTGACCCACTTCCCTGACCATAGCCATAGCATCCGTTACCCTTTGGCAAAGTACCAACTGACGTTCAATTTCCTTGAGTTCAATACGATAACCACGTAATTTAACCTGTTCATCAATACGTCCGACAAAAACTAAATTACCGTCTGCCAAATAACGAACCAAATCACCGCTTCGGTATAACCTATCTGAAACATCATCTCCATACGGGTTGGCAATAAATTGCGTATCAGTCAATGTTTGTTTATTCAAGTAACCGTCACTAACAGCCCGACCACCAATATAAAGCTCTCCACAAACACCTTGCGGCACAGGATGCTGATGTTCATCCAGCACCATTAAATAAGTGTTATCGATAGCGGTTCCTATAGGAACACTTGGCATAGTTTCATGGTAACCACTAACATCAAAACTGGAAGCGATTACGGTAGTTTCAGTTGGACCATAAGTATTGAACAATTGCACCGAAGCACCAACACATTCATCCCACACTTTCAAATGGCTATCTGACATAGCTTCACCTCCCATGATGAGCAAGCGCAAGTCACTATTTTGTACCTGTGACGCCAGATCTTCGTCGGTACAGAGCAAATGCCAATAGGCTGTCGGTACTGTCACTATGGAAATATTACTACTTTGCACCAGTTGCCAAAACTCAGCCCATGCCGGCAAACCAGAACCTGATTGCAGCACTAATGTAGCACCGCTCAGCAAGGATAAACTCAGTTCTTCAACAAAAATATCAAAAGAAATTGATGAAAACTGCAATACCTTATCCGCAGGGTTCATCCGGTACTCTTGTCTTATTCCTTCCAGATAAGCCATCCAATTCTGATGGCTGATCATCACCCCTTTTGGCTGACCTGTTGTGCCGGAAGTATAAATAACATAAGCAAGGTTTGAAGAAGCAGGTTGACAATCCAAACAAGGTTCAACGGTTGGAAAACCAGCCATTTTTTTAACTATACTCGGTTCATCCAACGCAAACACCTTAATATCGTCAGGCAAATCCAAAGCATCCGTTAATGAGCTTTGAGTCAATAAGCATTTCAAGCCGCTATCTTCCACCATGTATTTCAACCGTGCTGATGGATAAGTCGGATCTAAAGGCACGTAGGCACAGCCTGCTTTCAAAATGGCCAATACTGCAACGATCATTTCAACCGAGCGCTCAACACTTAAACCGATAAAATCTCCTGCGACACAATTATTGTCAATCAGGTAGTGTGCCAATCTGTTGGCTTGGCTGTTCAATTGAGCATAGGTCAATTGCTGATCATCAAATACTAGAGCAATATTGTCTTGCCCCTTGTTGACCTGGCTGAGAAATTGTTGATGCACCAAAGCAACCGAGCTCCTTCGTGGCGACAAATCATTGGCTGTACGTATCCAGCGACTTGCCTCTTTTTCCCCCATGAAAGACAAATCTTTGATCGCAGCAGTGGGGGCTTTAGCTATGCCACTGAGCAATTGTAATAAATGACGGTTAAACTGCTCAACTTTATCTTTGTCAAACAAGGCTTTGTCATATACCCACAAAAAATCTATACCATTGTCGGAAAAGCTTGCTGAGATATCCAAATCAAACTTAGCCACAACCGTGCTGCCGTCTTGCGCGGCTTGCCCGTCACTCAATGCAGATATCGCCAGCCCCGGCAGATTTATCCTCTCTTCGTTTTGTTCTTCCAAAGACAACATAATTTGGAACAATGGCGTATGACCTGTACTTCGACTTACCCTACAATGCTCGACCAATTGTTCAAAAGGCACATCCTGATTGGTCTGGGCATCGAGGTTAACTTGTCGAGCGCGAAGCAGTAATTCGGTAAAATCTGAAACTTGGGTGTCAAGACGCAGCACCAAAGTATTAACGAAAAAGCCAATCAATGGGTCCAGTTCCCGTTGTAACCGATTTGCGACAGCAGTGCCAACCACAATGTCTTGGCTATTGCTGTGGTAAGACAATAATAGTGACACAGCAGCATGTAAGACCATGAAGGGTGTTGCATTATGGCTTAAGGCCAATTCATTCAGCGCATCAGCTACCTGCTTGTTGGCTCTACCTGTTATTTGTCCGCCAATGTTTGCACTGGTTTGAGGACGTTGCCGATCTAACGTTAAACTGTGAACGGCAGGCACCCCAGCCAGTTGGTTGGTCCAATAATCCAGTTGATGTTGCAACTGACCATCATTATGTCTTTCTTGTTGCCAATGAGCATAATCGGCATATTGTACTTTTAATGGTGGTAAACTAGCTAATTTTCCATCAACGAACCCCTGATAAAGTTGACAAAATTCGCTGAGCAATACTTTCATCGACCAACCATCTGAGGCAATGTGGTGCATGTTAAATAGCAGCACGTATTCATCACTACGTAACCGCACGGTTGTAGCCCGTAACATCAAAGATTGGCTTAAGTCGAAAATATGATCTGCTTCATGAGCAAACAAAATCTTAACTTCAGCCATTTGATCAGGTTCACTCAACGCGCTCAAATCAATCCTTGTCAGTGTAAATCGGGCATCTTCAACAATCTGTTGATATTGACCTTCATCTTCATCTTTGAATACTGTGCGTAATGGCTCATGACGCTCAACAATATACTGGAATGCTTTCTCGGCCATATCTTCATCAAAAACACCGCTGAGTTTAAGAGCCCCTGGCATATTATAAAATGCGCTGCCGTTGCTGAGTTGATCGATAAACCACAATCTGCGCTGAGCAAATGAAGAAGACAAGCGTTGACCGCTTCTTTTTATCACTGTCACAGGAGCTCTGACGACCTTTCCTTGCTGCTGTTCAATTATCAGAGCCAGTTGACCTAATTGCCCATATTCAAAAATATCACGCACTGACAACTCAACATTCAATTGAACCCGTATCACGCCAATCAAGCGCACCGACAACAAGGAATGACCTCCAAGTACAAAGAAATTAGTCTCGCGACCTATTATCGCTACATCTACATTAAGTAACTCGGCCCATAACTCAACCAGCGCTTTTTCAGTGGTCGTTTTCGGGGCAACATAAACCGTCTGTGATAACAAACTATCAGGTTTTGGTAATCCTTTTTTGTCAATTTTACCGTTAGTGGTCAAGGGCCATTCAGTCACTGTCAGCCAAACCGAAGGCAACATATAATCTGGCAAGTTTTCACTTAACAAAAGAGCCAGCGAAGAAGGTTCTACGGTTTCATGTTCTTTTTTAAACTGCACATACGCAACCAGCTGCTTGATACCTTCTTGCGTATCAAGTGCCAACACCAAACAACTCAACACACTTTCAAGAGCAATGATTTGCTGCTCTATTTCACCCAATTCAATCCGGTAACCCTGCACCTTAACCTGATCATCCACACGACCTATAAACGCCAGTTCACCATTGGGCTGAAATCTGGCTAAATCACCACTTTTATACAAACGACCACTGTCACCATTATCGAACGGATTAGCAATAAACTTCTCAGCCATCAGTTCGGGTCGGTTCAGATATCCCCGACTCACTCCTGCTCCGGCTATAACCAGTTCTCCCACCGAGCCAAATGGCACCAGCTGGTTATGTTCATCAACCAAATAAATCTGTGTATTTTGTAATGGCACACCAATAGGCGTTGCCTGTTCATCCGTGGGCGTTTTCGCACCAACAATATGACGGGTACTGAAAACAGTAGTTTCTGACGGACCATAACCATTCACAATGGTCAGCTCGCTGATCTGCTGTTTAATGGTTAACAGGGTTAATGAGGCAATAGGCTCTACCCCGACCAACAAGTGTACCAGTGGCAGGTCATTACGCTGTTGCACCCGTGCCACCAAATCGTTAACAAAAAACGGTGGCACATAGGCTTGCTGAATTTTGCGTTGCGCCATCCAGTCAAATAGAGCTTTACTGTCATGACGAATTGAATCGCCGGGGATGTTGAGTGTCGCACCAAAACACAGCGCAGAAAAGATTTCATAAACCGATACGTCAAAGCAATAGCTGGTCCACCACATCGCCTGATTGTTTGACACCGAAGGGCACAAACGTTCAAAGTCACTCAGCAGATTCACAACATTTCGATGTTCAACCATTACCCCTTTGGGTTGCCCCGTAGTACCCGAAGTATAAATAACATAAGCTAGATCAGAGGCGCTATGTTGTGCTGCCACATTCGGCTGACAAGATATATCAACTAAAATTTCGGCAATATTGTCTAATTCAATACACTGAACTGCCAATTCGTCAAACAGCGGGCTTAACGCCGACAGCGTGACAAGGTGAGTCATTTGGCTGTCATTCACAATATAGTGTAATCGCGCCTGCGGATACTCAGGGTCCATCGGCACATAAGCTGCACCGGTCTTGAGTATCGCAAGAATACTTACCACTGTTTCTATTGAACGTGGCTGTGCAATACCGACCAAAGCACCTCGACCCACTCCCTGCGCTTGCAGGTACTGTGCTAAGCGGTTTGATTGTTGTTCCAGAGCGCCATATGTTATTTCACGGTCATCCAACGTCACCGCAACCCCATCAGTTCTTTTTTTTGCCTGAGCGCTAAACAAACAATCCAGTAATGCATCTTGAGGATATTCAACTCTGGTATTGTTTAACGTTTTCACTAAGTATTCAGTTTCAGTCTTGGTCAGCATCGGCAATTGCGCCAGACTTATGGTCGGATTATCTGCTACAGCAACCAATACTCTATACAAATGATCATCCAACTGCTCAATAGTATCAGCATTGAACAAGCCTTGATCATAAGTCCAGGTCAACTGAATGCCGTTGTCTGAAATAACCGCATCAACCGCCAGTTCAAACTTAGCTAGCACCTGATCACTTTCCATTGCCCGTATACTCAACCCATCAAGGATCATTTCCCCTTCATTTGAAGGTTTTTTATCAGTCGTAACGTCCAGAGTAATTTGAAACAATGGAGTATGCTGGGTACTACGAGTTACACTCAGTTGTTCAACAAGCTGTTCAAACGGAAGATCCTGATTAGCCTGGGCATCGAGGTTAATTTGTTTAATATGATCAAGAAATCCATCAAAAGTATCACTTACCGATGTGTTGCAACGTAATACGAGTGTATTAACGAAAAAACCGATTAATGGGTCTAGTGATTTTTGCAATCTGTTCGCCACTGGTGTGCCAATAATAATATCTTTGCTGTTACTATGTCTGGACAACACCAAACTTAACACACCATGCAACACCATAAAAGGAGTGACACCCTGCCCCAACGCAAGTGACTGTATAGCATGGGCTGTCTGACCCGTTATTTTACGGCTCACTGTCGCCCCTTGATGACCCGGCACCGCAGGTCTTGGATTATCCAGCTCCAAACTGTGAACTACTGGTAAATCATCCAGCTGTGCCGTCCAATACGACAACTGCCCTTCGAGAACTTCACCTTGTAGATAATTTTGCTGCCACTGAGCATAATCAGCATACTGCACGCTTAAGGGCGGCAAATGAAATGGTTTATTTTTAACCAATGCTTCGTAAAGTTGATAAAACTCACGCACCAACACTTGCATTGACCAGCCGTCCGAAGCAATGTGGTGTATATTGAGCAGCAACACACCATCGTCCGGAGCAAGCCTTATAAAACTTACCCTCAGCATCAAGCTGGCACTTAAATCAAAAACATGACTCGCTTCTTTACCAAACAATGTTTTAACTTGTGTCATTTGTTCAACTTCGGGTAAACCACTCAAATCAAAACGGTTCAATCTAAAGTGAACACCATCGACAATATGCTGGTACTGACCTTCATCAGCATATTTAAACACCGTACGTAAAGGCTCGTGACGATCAACAATATACTGAAAAACCTTTTCAGCTGCCGTTTGATTAAAAGATCCCTTAACCCGCATAGCCCCTGGCATATTATAAAACGCGCTGCCGCCGCTGAGTTGGTCAATAAACCACAATCTGCGTTGGGCAAAAGAAGAGGGTAGCCGAGGTCCTGCTCGGTCAATAGCTGCCACGGGGGCTCTGACAGCACGCCCCTGCATCTGCTCAACCAATGATGCAAGTTGATCCAATTGTGAAAATTCGAATATATCGCGTATCGACAGTTCTACCTTTAACACATCGCGCAATTCACCTATCAGACGAACAGACAATAAAGAATGCCCACCTAATTCAAAAAAGTTAGCATTTGCACTGATTTGATCAGCGTCGAGTTTGAGCAATTCTGCCCAAATGTTCACCAACGAGTTTTCTGTTGCAGTTTTAGGCTCAATATACTCATGTTGAGATAAATGATGCTTTACCGGCGGTAACGCTTTTTTGTCAATTTTACCATTAGCTGTCAAAGGCCATTCTTTGAGTTCCACAAAAGCAGCTGGCACCATATAGTCAGGTAAAGCTCTAGCCAGAACCGAACGTAAATCAGTGTCACTTATTTGGCGACTGATAATGATATAAGCCACTAATTGTCGATCACCTTCATCTAAAGGTGCCGCAACCACCAAAGCCGACTCAACTTGTGGCAGTTTTATTAACTGTTGTTCAATTTCACCCAATTCAATGCGGAAACCGCGAATTTTAACCTGATCATCGATCCGTCCAACATACGCCAGCATGCCGTCTGGCAGGTAACGGACAAAATCGCCGGTTTTGTACATTTTTAGCCCGCTTTGATCGGCAAACGTATCAGGTAAATAACGTTCATCGGTCTGCTCAGGTAAATTTTGATAACCTCGCGAGACACCGTCGCCACTTACATAGAGTTCACCAACTGAACCTGGCGGCACCATAACTTTCATTTCATCTAACACATAACAGCGAGTATTGGTGACAGGGGTTCCGATTGGCGGTTGTTCCGCCAAAAGACCAGTAAAAATGGCATAGGTAGAATATGTTGTATCTTCAGACGGACCATAAAGATTCATCACCCGTAAATCAGCCCCTGATTCGAACAATCGGTTAACCGTGATTTTAGGCAAAGGTTCACCTGCCAAATTAACCACTTTGGCTGACGAAATGTCGACCTTGCTATCAAGTAAGGCCTTAATACCGGAGGGAACAGTATTGATTAATGTCGGTTTTAAATTCGGTTTGTCCAACAAAGCCAGAATATTGTCTACCAGCAATAATCGCCCACCGACACTTAAAGGAAAGAAGATCTCAAAAACTGACAAATCAAAGTTTACCGATGTACTGGCTAAAATAGATTGATATTCTTCAGGTCTATATTCTGCAGCTGCCCATTGCAACAACGCCATGGCATTACCATGCTCGATCAGTACCCCTTTAGGTACACCGGTTGAACCCGAGGTGTAAATAACATAGGCCAAATTTTGTTGGTTAATCTTATTTAACTCGAATAAATCACCTAAATTTGTATCATAGTGCTTCAAACTGGCATTGAACTGAGAATCATCCAAAATCACCAGTTCTGCATCCTGAGCGAGCAATCCTTGCTGTAATGATTGGTGAGTCAGGATCAAGTTTAAACCAGTATCGCCAACAATATAATCAATACGTAATTCTGGGTAATTAGGATCAAGTGGCACATATACGCCACCAACTTTGAGAATAGCCATCATCGCAACAATCATATCTTCATTACGGAGGGTACAAAAACCAACAAATTGACCGACACTCACCCCTTTTTCAATCAGATAATGAGACAACTGATTGGCTCTTTCATTTAATTGCCGATAAGTAAGATATCTCTCTTCATTTTCAACGGCAACGGCATCAGGTGTCCGCTCAGCTTGCCGTTCAAAAGCATGGTGTAAACAAGGCAACCTTGGGGCTTTATTTTCAGTTTGATTAACCGTAATTTTTAAATAGTGAATATCTTTCACAGTTAACAACGGTAACTCATACAAACAAGCATTGGGGCTTGTGATAATACCATGCAACAAAATAAGCAAACGCTCAGACAATTTAACGATTGTGTCAACATTAAACAAATCAGTATTGTAGTTAAAACTAAAATTAATGCCCTGGTCAGTTTCATTGGCATTGAGGGTTAAATCAAATTTGGCCATTTCACCTGATTCACTATTAAGACTCAAAGGTGACAGTGTCAAATCAAACAATTGTGAAGGTGTAACTTCATTGGTGTCCATACTAAACATGATCTGAAATAACGGCGTATGACTACGGCTTCGACTAGGACGGAGAATTTCAACCAATTGTTCAAAAGGAATATCCTGATGTAACTGAGCATCAAAATTGATATCTCTGACACGAGTCAAAAAATCCACAAAAGATAACTGCGGTTCGCACTTGGTCCGCAATACCAACGTATTAACAAAGAAACCGACTAATCCTTCCAGCTCAGGACATGTCCTATTTGCCACAGGAGTGCCGATCATAATGTCGTTATTTTCGCTGTGACGGGATAAAAGTATAGCAAAGGCACTGTGCAACAACATGAACAGGCTCGCATTATGTTGTCTCGCCAACAAGTTAAGCCTAGTTGTCGCCGTATCGTCAAGTTTAAAAGCGAAAGAAGCACCATTGAAAGTCTGTTCAATAGGTCGTGTATGATCTAAAGGCAAACTATGAACTTGCGGTGCATTGGCTAATTGCTCAGTCCAATACCGCAACTTGCGTTCCAGTACTTCACCTTGCAGATAATCCCGTTGCCAAGCAGAATAATCTGCATATTGAACAGTCAGCGGCGGCAATTGAATGACCTTTTTGTGGATCAAAGCCTGATATAACAAGCCAAATTCTCTGACCAAAACGCCCATAGACCAGCCATCACTTGCAATATGATGCATGGTAAACAGCAATACACCTTCTTGTTCGCCAAGCTTAATAAATGCCCCGCGCAACATCAATTCACAAGATAAATCAAACAATGCCGATGATTCTTTAACCACTTCACGCTGAACTCTTTCTTGTTGTTCATCGTCAGATAACCCTGTCAAATCAATACTGTTGAGTTGAAATTTAACGTCTTGCAATATTTTTTGGTATTTACCCTGATGCTCAGATTCAAACACCGTTCGCAGAGGTTCATGACGTTCAATCAATAATTGAAATACTGACCCGGCAAGGGCAACATCAAATGTGCCGGCAACCTGTAAAGCTACCGGCATATTATAAAATGCACTGCCACTGTTAAGTTGGTCAATAAACCACAAACGTTGTTGAGCGAAAGAGGTCAATAGCGGTTGATCATCCCGCGTTACTTTTAATATCGACCCGCCACCTTGCTGTACTTCACCCACTTGTATCGCTTTTGCTAATGCCGATAATACTGAAAGCTCAAAAATATCCCGAACTTGCAGTTCAACATTATGTTGTTGCCGTATTGAACCTATCAAGCGCACGGCCAACAGCGAATGACCACCCAGAGCAAAAAAGTCTGCTGTCGCACTGATTTTGTCACTGTCAAGGTTGAGTAATTCAGCCCAAATTACCGCTAGTGCCAGTTCTGTATCTCCCTCAGGCGTGATAAATTCACCTGCCAAATCTAGCATATCAGGTGCAGGCAAAAGTTTACGGTTAATTTTTCCGTTTGCACTGAGCGGCCATTTTTCCAATATAACAAAAGCTGCCGGAACCATGTATTGTGGTAGTGTTTGTTGCAGATGTTCTCTCATTGTAATAATCAATTGCTCTGCATCTGTCCCCTTTTGGTTCGGCACGGCGTAGGCTACCAACTGAGTTTGCAGCCCTTCGTTGCGGGCCATTACTAGTGCAGATTGTACCGCTGTAACCCCTGTCAATTGATTTTCTATCTCGCCTAGTTCAATACGGAAACCTCGGATCTTGACCTGATGATCTATTCGACCAATGTATTCAATCTGACCATCGGTCATAAAACGAACCAAATCACCTGTTTTATACAAACGATCAGTTAGCAACCCAGACAACGGATTTGCAATAAACTTTTCCCCCGTCAATTCTGATTGATTGAGGTATCCCCTGGCTAACCCGACACCACCGATGTGTAATTCTCCCACCACGCCAAATGGCACTAATTTATTATATTTGTCCAATATAACCAGCTGGATATTTTGTATTGGTTTGCCGATAGGCACGGTATGCAGAACAGACTCAGGTTGACATTGCCAGAAACTGACATCAATAGATGCTTCAGTTGGACCATACAAATTATGCAACAACGCATTGCAGCCACTGGCAAAAAAAGCATCCTGCAAATCTTTGGGTAAGGCCTCGCCACTACAGAAAACTTGCCTGACCGATCTGCAACTTGACCAGTCGCTACCAAGCAGCATCATATTGAGCATTGACGGCACAAAATGCAACGTGGTAACACCTTGTTGTTGAATCAACTGTGATAAATATTGCGGTTCTTTGTGACCCTCAGGTTTTGCTATCACCATTCTTGCACCGTATAGCAAGGGCCAGATAAATTCCCATACCGACACGTCAAAACTGTAAGGTGTTTTTTGCAACACAACATCTTCAGCGGTCAATTGATATTCCCTTTGCATCCAGTCAACACGGTTTACTAAACCCTGATGAATACAAACAACCCCTTTAGGTTCTCCTGTAGAACCGGAAGTGTAGATAACATAGGCACTAGAAAGCGATGAAACCTTGTCACGATTAATATTATCTGCCGGTCTTTGTTGTAATTGAGCATCAAAGTGTTGATCGTCCTGACAATACTGTTTGATATGATTTTTCTGGCAAAATTCAGCTAAAATAGCCTGTAATGAGGTTTGAGTTAACACCACACTGGGCTTGCTCGCATTAAGCATTTTTTCAAGCCTTGCAGTCGGCAAATCCGGATCAAAAGGTACGTAAGCCCCACCAGCTTTGAGGGTAGCCCAAATAGCAATCACCATTTCGAATGATCGCGTCATACATAACGCCACCAAAGACTCAGGTCCAACACCACAAGACTGTAAAAAATGAGCTAATTGATTAGCCTTGGCATTAAATTCTGCGTAGCTCAATGTCTGTGATTCATACACCAGAGCAATATTGTCGGGCGTACGTTCAACCTGCGCCTCGAGTAATTGAAATACACATTGATCATCGGCAAAATCTATTGCCGTGTTATTTAAATCATGAAGCAAATAACCTTTTTCAGCACTACTTAGTAACTCAAGTTGATGGATATCCTGCTGTGGTTCCTGGGCAATATTGCTCAACAAATTAACCAAATGCTGACCCATTTGTTTAATATGGTCCAAGTCAAAAATGTCGCTATTATATTCCAGTTGCAGGGCCAATCCGTCATCGGTTAATTTGGCTTCAAGAGTCAATTCAAACTTAGCCTGTACCTGCCCCGACTCCATCTGCTCGTTTTTCAAACCGGTCAGCATAACCTTATTGCCTAACTGCTCAGTATTATCCATACTGAACTGAATTTGGAATAATGGTGAATAGGCAGTACTACGGGAAGGATTCAGTTTTTCAACCAGTAATTCGAATGGTATATCCTGATTAATCTGAGCATCCAGATTAACTTTTTTCACATAAGCTAAAAAATCTACAAAGGATCTCGATGTTTCACAGTTAGTACGCAGCACTAATGTATTAACAAAACAGCCAACCACATCCTCCAGTTCTTTTTGACCACGGTTAGCTATCGGTGTACCAATCACTATATCGTGACTGTTAGCGTAACGGGACAACAATAAAGAAAACGCACTGTGCAGCAACATAAACATAGTAGACTGTTGTGTACTCGCAATTTTCTTGAGCCGATCCGTTAAGTCTTTGTCACATTTAAAATCAAGCTGACCGCCATTGGTGGTATGGTATTTTGGTCTTGGTGAATCCAGCACAAGATTATGCACCAATGGCAAGTCATCAAGCTGATTAAGCCAATAAGCAATCTGTTTTTGTGCCCTTTTCCCATTTAATAATTCGGTTTGCCAATGGGCGTAATCGGCATAATTAACTGCCAAAGGCAATTTTTCAGGAAATTCTCCTTCACCAATAACACTATAAAAATGAATGAAATCTTTCACCAACAATGCCCGCGACCAACCGTCAGAAGCAATATGATGGACGTTGATCATCAGCACACCTTCACTGCTTGGACCATTATCAACCAGTGCAATATAACTGGCCCTGATCATCAATCCTTCTGACAAATCGAATGCAGTAGACACATCCTTTTTCATCGTATCTCGCAATATTTGTGTTTGTTGATCAGCCTGATAACCCGTCAAATCTACCTTGTTAAGCGAAAATTCAAAGGTTTGTGCAATACACGACACCATGCCGTTGCCTTTTGAAGGATAGCTGGTTCTTAAAGGTTGATGCCGTTTAATTACTGCAATAAAGGCCTGTTCTGCCGCAACCAGATTAAATTCGCCGGTAAGTTTCATTGCACTTGGCATATTATAATGAGCACCACCGCCTTCTATTTGACACACCAACCAGAAACGTTGTTGCGCATAAGAGGTAGGTACTTGTTCAGGATCATGACTTAACCGCTTGATCTGAATTTTCTGCTGGGTTTCGTGTCCCTGCAACCAATCGATAATCTCCGGCTTTCTTTGTTTGAGCTGTTGCAGCAGTTCAGGACCAAGTAATGAGGCCTTCCCCCTAACTTTAAGACTACCTTCGTCATCAAGTTGCAGTTTAATGCCTTTACTACTAACCAACTGCAATAACTCTATTATTTTCATAGGATTTCTTCTATTTCATCGTCATCCAGTGCACTGCCAAAATCATTATCTGGACCGGACAGCGATTGGCTCAATTTATATTCATCCACCACGTTCGACAATACTTCAAGTGTCGCTGCATTCGCCACATCTGCTACGGTTAACGTAACGTCAAAAGCTTCAGTTATTTCACTTAACATGCGCATTAACAACAAGGAATGACCACCCAATTCAAAGAAGTTAGCTGTGATACTGACATCTTCATTTTTCAGTTTAAGCAAATTGGTCCATACGCCAACCAGTACAGTTTGGGTTTGATTAACAGGTGCAACATACTCTCCCTGAAAACCAAAACTCTGTGGTATTGGCAAGGCTTTTTTGTTTACTTTTCCATTGGGCGTCAGTGGCCATTGCTCAATAAGTACAAAAGCTGTTGGCACCATATGATCAGGCAAGGTGTTTTTTAACTGGTTACGTAACTGTAAGGCCATTTCTGCTTCACTGTTTTTTTGGTCTTGATCCCTTTGTACCTTGATATAAGCCACAAGTTGTTGCTGACCTGTTCCGTCGTCTCTGGCAACAACAACGGCTGAATCAATCTGCTCAACATCAATCAGCTGCTTTTCTATTTCGCCCAGTTCAATCCTGAACCCCCGAATTTTAACTTGCTCATCTGTACGACCCAAATAATCCAGACTACCGTCACTGCGTCTGCGAACGAGATCTCCGGTCTTGTACAATCGTCCACCCGCTTCAAACGGGTTATCGATAAAACGCTCAGCCGTCATTTCGTCAGCATTGAGATAGCCTCTGGCCAAGCCTTCACCACCAATATGAAGCTCACCAGCCATCCCTGATAGCGTCATGGTTAGATTAGGGCTGAGAATATAAAACTGAGTATTGTCGATGGGCTTGCCTACCATCACTTCTTCGGTGATCTGTTGGCAACCTGACCACACGGTAGTTTCCGTCGGTCCGTACATGTTCCAGACCTCACCATAGCGTTTAACCATAGACGTCGCTAAATGTGCAGGTAAAGCTTCTCCACCACACAACGCCTTGAATTGTCGACTTGATTGGCTGCTTGATTGCGGGCTCCAGTCATTAACCGCATCCAACATGGTCCAAGTTGCTGGGGTCGCCTGCATCACACTTATTTGATACTCATCAATATATTGACTCAACGCAAACGCGTCTCTAGCCACCTGCTCGTTGGCCAAATGCACTGTGCCACCAACCAGTAACGGCAAATATAATTCCAGTACCGAAATATCAAAGCTCACCGGTGTAATTGCAAGGAGACTATCCTGATCGTTAAACCCCGGTGATTTAGCCATTGAAGCAAGAAAATTAATCATTGCACCCTGTTCAATACAGACCCCTTTTGGTAAACCTGTCGAACCCGAGGTATAAATAACATAAGCAATATCATCATGGGTAGAGGGTGTTGATAATTCAACCACGTGACCAGACTGTTGATCCAGTTGTGTCATCACATCGTTGTTATCCAACATGATCACGTTATCACTGGGCAAACCAATCGCCTGCCAAGTTTGGCTGATTGAAATAACTTTTACCGCTTTTGCATGGTCTAGCATGTAACTAATCCGCTCCTGCGGATAATCAACCGAGACAGGAATATAAGTAGCCCCTACTTTTTGTACTGCCAACAAGCTAAATAGCAATTGCGGCGTTCTTTGCAAACACACCGCGACAAAATCACCCTTGTTGACCCCTTGACTCTGAAGATAATGAGCCATTTGATTGCTTCTTTGCTCCAGCTCTTGATAACTAAAGCTTTCACCCTCACAAACCAAAGCAATAGCATCGGGGGATTTGCTCGCTTGTTGTGTTAATTGTTGATGGAAGCAGGCTTGGTCTTTCAAAAAGACCTCGGGACCACGCATGACATCGGCGCTATTGAACGAATCTGTATCAAGCAAATCGGCATCGAGCAACGACAGATTCAAATCGGCACGGGTCATTTTGGTCAGAATATGTTGTAGATGATCGCCAATTTGCGTGATAGCCTCAGGCTTAAACTGCTCGGTCCGATAATGGATGGTGACCAGTAAGTGGTCAGTAAAACTAGCATATAAAGTCAAGCCGTAATTGGTTTGCTCTTCACTTTCGATCAACGAAATGCTGACAGTTTCTTTCTTTTTAGGTTCAGCGCTGATTTGACCCACAGGATAATTTTCGTATATCACTAATGAATCAAACAATGAAGTACCGCTTGGGATCTTGCTTTGTTGTTGAATTTCAGTCAATGACAGGTAACCATGCTCATTACGTAACACATTTTCACCATGTAAAGCTCGGATCTGTTCAAGGACGCTGGTATCGTTATCAAATACGATCCTCGACGGAATCGAGTTGATAAACAAGCCCACCATATCTTCCACCCCCTGTAATTCAGCAGGTCGACCAGAAATGGTTGCGCCGAAGGAGATATCTTCTTCACCAGTGTAACAATACAGCAAATAAGACCAAGCAAACTGCAACAACACATTTACTGTACAGTGATGCGTTTTGGCAAGTACGGCAAGATCGTGACTAACACTTTTATCAAAAACCAACGGCAACTCACGAAATTGACCTGTCGGCATTGAGCTATTGATCTGCATCGGCAACGGTGTCGGCGAGGTCAATCCAGCCAGTTGGTGTTGCCAAAACGCCATAGATTTTTCTTTATCGTTTTTAAATAACCAACCGATATAATCTACATAAGGAGCAACCGCTGCAAAGTTTGGCTTAAGGCCTTCAGATAAAGCTTGATATGCCTGCATCAATTCACCGAAAATCAATGAATTACACCAACCATCCAGCAATACATGATGATAAGTCCAAACAAAATGAAAACGGTCTTCGGCAAGGCGAATAATACTGATACGCGTCAGAGGTGCATGAGCAAAATCAAATCCTTTTTCACGATCTTTGTCTCTGAAATCTACCAGCGCCTGAACTTGATCTTCTTCATTGAAGTTGCTAAAATCTTCTTTAAAAACTGGTAGTTGTACTTTTTTCTTAACCAATTGATGAATAGATTCATCTCCGAAACCAACAAAACAGGTCCGGAAAACATCATGTCGCTCAACAATAAATTTCCATGCGTTGACAAAGGCTATGGTATCGAGATTACCCTTCAATTCACCAAAGGTTTGTACCGTATAAGACACGCCGTCGCCGTCAAGCAAACCATGGTACAACATTCCCGTCTGCATCGGCGTAGCAATATAGATATTCTGCAAATCGACATGATTCGCTTTAATACGGGTAAACATTTCAGTACTAAGGTTAGCATAAGGAAAGTCAGTTCTGGTCAGTTCATCACCATAGGTAATAAAGTGAATTAACGCCTCTTTATTGGCTTTTAACTGTGATAGCAGCTGTGAGGTCAGATTCTTGTCAGGATCATAAACTTTTAACTTGCCATCATCCAGACCGACCGTGATATTTTTTTTAGTTAAGTCATTTAAAATACTATAAATGTGCATATTAGGTCCTTAAAAGATAAAACAAATACCCCACAAGGATAATTGTTGTGCATTGTTACGCTTGTTGTTCATTGAATCTTTCCGCTGAACCTATACAAGACAGCTAGCAATGAGACGACTAGATCTCAATACCCTCCACTTCCTCACCGATATTGAGTAATATCTCTTTGTTTTTCTCCAATAAGGCTTTTTTCTCAGATGTCTCGATACACTCGTCAATCACAATATTCAAGCATTGGCTAAACGTCTGCGCCAATATTTGCAGAGCATCTTTGGTGATCACTGTCGATGAACATTCGATATGCAGCATGCCTTGAACTACAACACTATTGATGATCAATGACTCATTCTCTTTATTACCCTCAGCAGATGAACGCCCTTCCGACTCTTTAGCCTTAGTAAAACCATCTACTGCTGTACCTGATGCTGATGTAACCGATGATTGTGTACCCGAGCCGCTATCAAATTGACCAAGGTAATTGAACAACACCACAGGAGCATTGTTATCAGCTTCCAGCGCTATAATTTCTGGATCTTGAGCGATATACCTCAATACACCATAACCGATGCCATTCTCCGGGATCATGCGATACTGATCCTTAACTTGTTTAATCAGTTCACCAGTGTCACCGCCACCCCTTGCCGTCAGTATTAATGGATACATGGTGGTAAACCAACCCACGGTTTCACTCAAATCAATCAGTTCATCTATGATTTCACGACCATGACCTTCCATGTTCAACCGCAGCACATCAACATCTGCCCAACGCTTGTAAGCAAGCAGTAATCCACTGAGCAGTAGTTCATTTATACGGGTACGGTAAGCTTGATTAGCATCTCCCAGCAACAATGTCGTCTGTTGTTTGTTCAACTCACTACTGGCCTTGTTTACCCCACCATGGCTATGTTTGATATCTGCATGGTTCAATGGCGGTACATCAATGGCTAGCTGTTTAGCCCAATAAGATTGTTCAGACAATAATTTTTGAGAACCAGCATAAACTTGCAGAACTTCACCCCATTGTTGATAAGACGAGGTTTTGCTTCCCAGCACTAACTTGCCATGGACTGACAATTGCTGCCATGCTGTATCCAGATCAGAGAACACCACTCGCCACGATACACCATCAATAACCATATGATGGCAAACAATGAGCAAGCGCCCGCCATTACTACCCAAATCAAAGTAAGCGGCTCTCATGACGGGTCCATCTACCAGATGTAAACTGGCTTGCAAAGTATCACAATTAGTCGTTAGAGCATGTTGTTGTTCTTGTTCGGGTAACTCAGATAAATCAAAGTGAGCGCATTTTTGGCTCATCGACAAATCAGCAATTTCGATATAACAATATTGCTGCGTGTTATCGTCAAATCGCAAACGGAAAACATCATGGCGTGTGATCAATGCTTCAACGATAGGTATTACATGCTCCTGTTCAAAGCCAGTCGGTGCATTAAGCAATATGGTTTGATTATAATGATTAGGATCGCTCAGGGTCATCTCGAAGAAGCGTTTTTGGACCGGTATCAGTAATTGATCTCCGGTGATCGGATGCTGTGGTGCTTCTATCGCTTTATTTTTGTTAATCACAGGTATCAACCCTGCAATAGTTTGATGATTAAATAAGTCTTTAACCGAGAATATTAAACCTTCTTTTCTCGCCCTGGCCACTAACTGAGTAGACATTATCGAATCGCCGCCAAGACTAAAGAAATTATCGGTAGTGCCTACATTTTCTATGTTCAGCAATTCTTGCCATATCTCACTTAACTTAACTTCCATATTTGATTCAGGTGCAGCATATTCAGCCTTTACCAAATTACTTTCATCCGGTTCAGGCAATGCTTTACGGTTGACTTTACCATTGGCAGTCAACGGCATTTCATCCATCACGATAAATGCGGTCGGCACCATATACTCTGGCAATATGGTAACCAATTGATCACGCATTTCAATGATTACATGAGCATGGCTCAGTGCTGATTCTATCAAGGTAACATAAGCAACAAGTTGCTGTTGCCCCGAGGTTCCTTTACGGACCATCACCAATGACGTTTGTACCTTGTTCTGTTCCGCCAGTTGATTTTCTATTTCCCCCAACTCTATACGAAAACCACGTAACTTAATTTGATCATCAATTCTGCTGATGTATTCCAACTCACCATCACCAATGAGCCTAACTAAATCACCTGTTTTGTACAAACGATCCGTAGGAAGTTCGTCGAACGGATTAGCGATAAACAGCTCAGCTGTCAGTTGAGCTTTATTCAAATACCCCCGGGCTAATCCTTTACCACCGATATGTAATTCCCCAATCACACCAAAGGGCACCAACTGATTAGTCTTGTCCAACACCACCAATTGGGTATTGTTTATCGGTTTGCCGATAGGTACAGTATTCAATCGGCAATCAGCTTTACACTGCCAGTAGCTAACATCAATTGATGCTTCTGTCGGTCCGTAGAGGTTATGCAACTCAGTGGTAGTTTCATGGGCAAAAAAACTATCCTGCAATTCTTTGTGCAAAGCTTCACCACTACAAAATACCTGTTTGACCGAATCACGCCAGTCAGGATCGCAACCGATCAACATCGTATTGAGCATCGAAGGCACAAAATGTAGTACCGTCACCCCTTCGCTTTTGATAATTCCTGACAAATATTGAGGGTCTTTTTGACCTTGCGGTTTAGCCATAACCAACGATGCCCCCACCATAAACGGCCAGACAAATTCCCACACCGAAACATCAAAACTGTAGGGTGTTTTTTGCAATACCACGTCCTGTTCATTCATCTGGTATTTGCTCTGCATCCAATCAATACGGTTTACCAACCCCTGATGTGTACAAACTACACCTTTGGGCAGCCCTGTTGAACCTGAAGTGTAGATAACATAGGCACAACTGAGTGAACTTTGCGGTGCTCTTTTAGGATTGCTGTCGACCATTTTATCAAGTTCGGCAGTTATGCCGTCGTCATCCAGACACAGAGTTTCAACCGAATCAATTTCATTGAACAAATGTTGTAAATGCTGCTGGGTTAATGCGTACCGGGCTTTGCTGTCTTGTAACATAATAGCTAAACGCGCAGGAGGCAGCTCCGGATCCATCGGTATATATGCTCCGCAAGCTTTAAGTGTGCCCCAAATAGCAACCACCATTTCAATTGAACGTTCCATACACAAAGCGACCAAACTTTCCTCGCTGATCCCCCGCTCATTTAAATAATGAGCCAATTGGTTGGCTTTGGCATTAAGCTCACGATAGGTCAGTGAGTCGCCATTGCAAACCAATGCAATATTGTCTGGTGTCGTTTTTACTTGATTTTCAAATTGACGATAAACACAAGCATCGCTGACAAACGCTACCTGAGTATCATTTAAATCCACCAATAAACGAGTTTTAGCTTGATCAGATAACAACGGCATATCAGCCACTTTTTGTTGTGCATTATCAGCTACACTGTTGAGTAAAGTGATAAAGCTATCAGCAAAGCTGGCAATAGTATTTCGGTCAAACAAGTCAGTGGCATATTCCCATACAATTTCAAGTCCATCCTGAGTTTCCGAAATATTTAAGCTGATATCAAACTTGCTCTGGTAAGTATCTTTATCCAGAGTCGCTACATCCAAACCTTTGAGTTCAAGTGAACCGACATTTTTATCTTGCAACACCAACATAATTTGCACTAAAGGATGCTGACCCAAACTACGTTGCGGATTTAGTTTTTCTACCAGTAATTCAAATGGAATATGCTGATTTTCATAGAGCTTAAAAGTATTTTCTTTGATGCCTCCAAGCAGATCGGTAAACTCTTTTTCTCCGTCAATCTGAGCTCGTAATACCAAAGTATTTACAAAAAAACCGATCAAGGGAACCGTTTCCCTTTCTGCTCTGTTGGCAATGGGCGATCCAATCACAATATCTGATTCACCACTGTAACGAGCAATAAATACCATTAAGGTCGCTTGTAACACCATAAACATGGTTGATTCGGTATCCTGACACAATTGCACCAATTGATCGGTTGTAGCGACATCAATTTTACTCATCAATTGATCGCCACGATAACTTTGTTGCAACGGTCTAGCATGATCAAGCGGCAAGTTATGCACCAAAGGTAAATCAGCCAGTGCGTCACATAATTCAGTCATTTGCTGCTCAAACAATTCTCCGCTAAGATATTCACGCTGCCATATCGAATAATCCAGATACTGAATTGGCAATGTTGGTAAGTTAGCTTCTTGCCCCGACAATCCGGCGTTGTACAACTGACTTAACTCAAGGAATAATCTGCCCATCGAGAAACCGTCAGTGCTGATATGATGCTGGGTAAACAGCAATACATGCTCGTAATCTGCCAATTTCAGCAATTGTGCACGCAACATCAAGTCATTTTCTAAATCAAAAGGAGTAGAGCCTTCTGCTTCGATATGTTGTTTAATTGCCGTCTGTTGTTCGGCTGCATTATTGTGACAATAATCAGACACCTCAAGTTTAAACTGAACATTATCAATCACTTTTTGCATTGCTGTATCGCCTTGCATAACATAAACAGTACGCAAAACTTCATGTCTTTGGCTAATATTCTGCAATGCTTTTTCTAGTGAATCCTGATCTAATGTACCGCTGAGCTTTATTGCCCACGACTGGTTATACGCTGAAGAATTACCTTCCATGGTGTCAATGAACCATAAACGTTGCTGAGCAAAAGACAACGGCCCCTGAGTTTCGCCTTGCACCTTGATCAAACTTTCAGGCACGGGAACCTCGCTATTGAGACGTTGGCAAAGCAATTCATAAATAGCCTGAATAGATTCGGCACCCAGTATTTCAGCCATACTCAAAGTAACACCAAATTGCTCGTTGAACTGCGCACTGATACGTATAGCCGCCAAAGAATCACCCCCAATGCTGTAAATATTCTTGCGCATGTCGATTTCTTTAAGCCCGAACATGTCCATCAATATACGATCGAACTGTTCCTCTACCGGTAAATCGGTGTCAATACTGTCTGCAGTTTCACTGAAGAAGTCGGTCTGCAAGGCAAACTGTTCCAACTGAATCAAAATATCAAGGTTAGTAGCACAAATAGCAACCCGCTCAAACGAACTCGACAAAACAAATTCCATGATCTGCCTGCCTTCATCATCTGAGGTACTGTTATGCACCATATCACCGACCTGTTCACTGGTTTCCAAAGCTTCGGTAACATCCACTGCCATTCCCGAATCTTTCCAGGTGTTCCAGTTAATCACCTGCACTGTCGTATCAAGGTTTTGTGCCATGATATTGGCATAGGCATCCATAAAACGATTAGCGGCACCATAGTCTGAACGGCGTTCATGTGAATCTACTACGGTCTGCAAGGAAGACATTAATAAAACAAAGTCTAACTCCACATTTAACCTTTTTAGCGATTGCTCAAGATTTAACAAGCCGACAGACTTAGACGAAATGGTTGTGTTGTAATCACTTTGATTCAGCTCTGCAATGGGTTTGTTAGCTCCCGGCACACCGGCACTGTGGATCAAACCATCAATGTTGCCGAATTCATTTTTAACCCCGGTTAACACGCTATTGATCGACTCGCCGTTATCAATATTACAAGTTACTACTTGCAGAGTTTGGCATTGCTCTGATAATTGAATTAAACGCTGACACAATGCAGCGTCCCGACCCTGCCCCTGTGCAATAGCAAACCATTGCTCCTGCGGGTGAAACGCCCTGCGACTTGCCAATACCAACGTAATATTCTTGTAGACCGACAATTGTTCCGCCGCAGTTTGACCCATACCGCCAAGACCACCAAAAATAACATAAACACCGCCTTCTTTAATCTTTGCAGCAGCGGTATGATAATTTTGATCCATGCTGACTTTTTCAAACACTTCGGTATATCTGAACCTATGACGTAAGGCTATCAGTTTGGCACTGACAAAAGCCCCCATTTCACTGATGATTTGCTTACTGATATCGAAATTTGTTACTTGGTCTTCCAATTGAACGTCAATCACCACACTGTTGATATGTTTATATTCGGCACAAGCCGATTTACTTAACGCCACCACCATCGACTTGACAGGGCAGACAATTTCACTGCCGATAACTTCTTGTGCTTGTGCCGTAACAATATACAAAGACAATTTGTCGTTGCTTAAATCTTTCACTGCCTGAAGTAAATAAACCACACTATAAAAATACAATGATTTACGTAGATCAATATTGTCAGAGCCCAAAGGTTGTTCTTCAGTATCAACACCCCAAAAATGAAATACCATGTTGATGTCGATAGCAGATTTTTTCAATTCGTTGATTAGACGCAAATAGTCAAGAGGTTTTCGATAATCAAGTGTTATGATCTTATTGTCTTGATTGTAGTACTGATTGGTGTAAAGAACCCTGATAACGCCGATGCCTTTTGCTTCCAGTTGTTGCGCTGTTTCTTCAGCCAGACCACTGCTGTCCATTAACATAAGGCAAGTGGCACCTTCTACGACAAAACTATTGGCTGAACGATGCAATTGAGTTAACGGTGTACGATGCCATGTGGGCGCGTAGAACCAGTCTGACAACTCCACTTTACCGCCTTTGCTGATCTGTTGGGGCACAATTTCATTAAAATCACTGTCTTCAATCCAGTAACGTTTGCGCTCGAACGGATAGGTAGGCAACCCAACAAAGCGACGATTTTCCTGCGAATATATATTGCGCCAGTTAATTACTACACCCCTTTGCCATAATTTTGCTGTAGCACTGAGCTGTAATTGCGCATCTAGCAAAGATTCTTTGACAGATCCACTCGATGGTATGACATCTTCCAAACTGGTCGGTAAAATTTGGCTGACCAGCCCTGACAAGACTTTACCGGGTCCAACTTCAAGGTAGAGTACACTATTTTGTGAAGACGAATGTTGGCCAGACGAAGAACTCGTTAAACTGTCAGCCATGGCTTTAATTCCCTCGGCAAATTTAACCTGACAACGCAACTGGGAAACCCAGTAACCGCTGTCAATAGCCTGTTCTGGAGTGATCCATTCACCGCTGACGTTAGACATAAAGCCAATCGTCGGTACTTTAAGTTCCACCGTTTCTAACGCTTGTTGATATCTGGCTAAAATTGGTTGGGTCAGAGAAGAATGGAATGCTTTTTCTCCCCTGAGCAATTTAAAGGCAATTTCACTGTCAATCAAATGCGACTGCAACTGTTCAATATTTTCCGTATGACCTGACAATACATAACTGGTATCGGCATTGCTTGCGGCAACAGACAAGTCAAACTGTTTCGCCAGTTTTTCAACCACATCATGAGACGCGCCCAGCGACAGCATTTTTCCGGGAGCAAGCGATTGCATTAGCCTTCCGCGAATGCTGACAAGCTTCACTGCATCTTCCACTTCAAATACACCAGCCATACAGGCCGCCACATATTCACCAATACTATGACCTATCATAGCCGCAGGTTTAACACCTAAACTCAACCAGTATTGTGCCAGTGAATATTCTAAACAGAACAAAGCAGGCTGAGTATAATCTGTACGGTACAACAATGAAGGTTCGTCATCTGTTGGCTGACTGAAAATTACCTGATGAAGATCTTGATCCAAATGGCAGTTAAACAAGGTCACGCATTTGTTCACTTCATCGCGAAAAAATGCGCTACCATGATAAAGGTTTTGTAGCATGCCGACATATTGCACCCCTTGACCAGGGAACATAAAGACAACCGCAGGTGCCCGTTCTTTGTTGTCAAATCCATGCGGTTTAAACGGCGCTTTGAGTTTTTTCACTGCACTTTGTACGCTGTCACACACAAGGTAATGTTTGTATTCAAAAGACTTACGTCCACACTGCAAAGTATGGGCAACATCAGGCAGGTTAATGCCAGAGTCCGATGCTAATCGGTCAAGCAAATTAGCCGCCATTTGCTTGAGCGCCGCTTCAGAACGTGCAGACAATACCAACAAATGGTCATCATAGTGACTACTGTGTATTTCCATCTGCGGTGCTTCTTCCAAGACCACATGTGCATTAGTACCACCAATGCCAAACGAACTGACTGCAGCCCGTCTGGGTTCTTCTGAGTCAGGCCAGTCAGTCAACTGCTGATTGACGTAAAATGGCGATTGCTCAATGTTTAGCTCAGGGTTAGGCGAATCATAATTGATCATCGGCGGCAACTGTTTATTTTTCAACGCCCACACAGTTTTGATAAATCCGGCCACACCAGCGGCCGCATCCAAATGACCTATATTAGCTTTTACTGCACCAAGGGCAATTTTCCCATAACCCAGCGGCTCATCAGTCAGGCTGTCATAAGCCTTACCCAGTGCCCGTAATTCAATAGGATCACCAAGAAACGTGCCTGTACCGTGTGTTTCAATGTAACCAATACTTAGCGGAGATATTTCACCCAAGGCCATTGCCGTAGCGATAACTTTTGCTTGTCCATCCACACTTGGCGCAGTATAACCAACTTTTGAGTCAGAGCCGTCATTATTGATGGCAGAACCTCTGATCACTGCATGAATGGTATCACCATCTTTAACCGCCTGACTCAATGGTTTGAGCAACACCATACCTGCCCCCTTACCCACACGAGTACCGCTGGAATCGGCATCAAACGGTCGACAATGACCATCTTTTGATGTAATAAACCCTTCCATGTGCAGGTAACCTGGAGAATCCTCCGCAGAAACTGAAATTCCTCCTGCAAGAGCCATACTACATTCATTAAACTGAAGGCTTAAACAGGCCTGATGGATTGCGACCAAAGAAGTGGAACAAGCGGTATTAAGGTTGATACTCGGACCCGACAAGTTCAGTTTATAAGACAATTGAGTTGACAAAAATGAACCAGAGGAAGCTTTGCTCGCTTCCATGCCATCAATGGCATTGGCACCAGACTTGGTATTAAATATTTTGGTCATCCAACCAACATTATCACTCTTACCCACAAATACACCCACATGATCCAAATTTAATTCAACCGGATAACCTGAAACTTCCAGAGCTTCATAGGCACATTCAAGTAAAATACGGTGTTGAGGATCAGTGATCTGCGCCTCTTTCGCGTTAAAACCAAAAATCCCCGCATCAAAATCAGCCATGCCGTCGTAAGGCGCTCTGCTTTTAACGTATGAAGGGTTATCAATCATAACCTTGGGAACACCCAGCTCAGCCAACAGCTCGTCGTTAAGAGTTTCGATTGACTCGTCACCGGCCTTTATTTGTTGCCAGAATTCTTCAACTGTATCGGTATTACCCATACGCCCGGACACACCAATGACGGCTATAGGTTTATATCGAACATCGCTGTTGCTGCTCCTTAACCTGTGTTCTTCAACCAGCACCTGTCCGATGTCTGAATCCTGAGACATAAATTCAACCAACTGGGCAATAGTCGGATAGTTGAACAAGTCAACAATAGAAATATCCACTCCCAGTTCACTGATAATATTTTCTCTGATCCGTACAGCCAACAGTGAATTACCACCTAAATCAAAAAAATTGTCATAAATACTGACCCGTTCAACCTTGAGGATATCCTGCCACAGCCCTGACAATTGTTCTTCCAGACCAAAACGTGGGGCGGTGTATTGCAGACGTGTTGTTTGAGCACTGCCGAGACTGTGAAGTGCCTTGCGATCAATTTTACCGTTATGGTTAAGTGGCAGTGAATCAAGAATATAAATATGCGAAGGCATCATGTAAGCAGGTAGCTCTGTTTTCAAATAATCACGGATTTTACCTTTTTGCTCATCTTCCTCAGCTGTGTTATCAAGCAAATCCAGATAAGCCACCAGACGGTTATCGTATTCACCATGTTTTTGCAGTAATACCGCACACTGGTTAACCGCTGCATTGCCATTGATAGCCGCTTCAACATCACCTAACTCAATTCTGAAACCACGTACCTTAACCTGATTATCTACCCGACCAATAAAGTCGAGATTGCCATCAGCTAACCAGCGCACTATATCACCGGTACGGTAAAGTCTGGAATTGCCAGGGGCATCAAAGGGGTTAGCAACAAATTTTTCCTGAGTCATCTTGGGCAAATTCAGGTAACTTCTCGCTAAACCTTTACCGCCAACAAACAGTTCTCCTGCTGATCCTGGGGGCACCAAACGCAGTTTTTCATCGAGTACATAACATTGTACATTCCCAATTGGACGACCGATATTAACCGTTTCACCGTCGCACTCGCTGACAGAAATACAAACAGTATTTTCAGTTGGACCATAGGCATTAAACAAACGTCTGTTTTGTGACCATTTAGCAGCCAAATCTTCAGAAATAGCTTCACCAGCCACAACCATGGTATGTATACTGCTCATCGCCTGTGAATCTAAGCCAACCAGCAATGCTGGTGGCAATGTTGCATGGGTGATCCCGTGTTGCTGAACATAATCCGTCAATAAAGTCGGCGATATCACAGTTTCAGCTGTAATAACGTGCAAAGCTGCGCCTTGCATTAATGTCATCACCAACTCCCATGTTGCCGCATCAAAACCAAGCGAAGCAAATTGCAATACCTGACTTGAACCGTCAACACCAAACAATTCTTGCTGACGAGTGGCTAAATTCACCAGAGACGTATGTTCAAGCAATACACCTTTAGGTTTACCGGTTGAACCCGAGGTATAAATAACGTAAGCCAGACTGTGAGCATGAGCACCATTTTCTTCACGACCAACATTGTCAGTTGAATAGGGCTCAAGGTTAAAATCTTCGTCATCAAGACAAATAACCTGACCAGCACTTTCTGGTAAAACATCCACCAACGCATTTTGAGTCAAAATAAGTTTGGCACCACTGTCATCAATAATATGTACCTTGCGTGCCAACGGGTATATCGGATCAAGTGGCACATACGCCCCGCCCGCTTTCATTATAGCCAATACAGCAATAATCATTTGTACCGAACGTTCAAAATGTACAACCACCAATGATTGAGTGGTGACACCTTGTGTCATCAGAAATTTGGCCAATTGATTAGCCTGATTATTCAGTTCACGATAGCTGAGCTGAGTATCTTCAAACAACACCGCAACATTATCCGGAGTTTGTGTAACCTGAACCTCAAACAATTCAGGCACAGTTATTTGGTCATCAAGATCACACTGGGTATTATTAAACTCGATGACTAACTTTTGCTCTTCATTTGACGTTAACAAAGGCAATTGACTGACTTGTTTAACGTTACTGTCAACAAAACCTGACAACACAACCGTTAAATGAGTCATAACCTGCTCAGCCATCTCTGCATCAAAAACACTATCAAGATAGTTCAGGGCAAAGGTTAGCTCTTTAGCCGGAGCGACCAGTAAACTCAATTCAAAATGGGCCTGTGCATCAGCATCAAATTTAACAATTTCAATCTGAGTAGAATCATCATGTTCCCCCAAATCCGGTGCGCTATCGATTGGAAAGTTTTCAAATACCATTGCAATATTAAACATTGGCGAACTGGCCGAAATCTGACTGCACTGCTGAATATCAACCAATGGTAAATAACTAAATTTGTCTCGTTTTACTTGCTGAGCATGCAGATTCTGAAGGAATTCTCTTAATGGCAAATCATGATCAAAGCTGATACAAGCTGGCAATGTTTTGATAAACAAACCAACCATTTGGTCGGCACCTTTTACGCCGATATCCCGACCTGACAAGGTTTCACCAAAGACCACATGCTGCTCTCCGCTGTATCTATGCAGCAAATACCCCCAAGCTCCTTGTATCAATGTGTTGAGAGTGATTTGGTAATTATTCGCAATTTTTTGTAGATCACTGGTCAGCTGCTCACTGATCGCCAGTTTGAATTCCTGAATATGACCTATCGTTGGTGCGTTAACCGGAGCCGGTACAGTCAACCGGGTTGGTCTTTCCAGCTTACCTAACTCATCCTGCCAAAATGTTTTAGCTTCAGGCACAGGCTGTTCAAGCGTCCATTGAATATAATCACGGTATGGTGGCAACGCAGCAAAAACAGGATTTTGTGATTTGGTAAAACTTTGGTAAGCAGAAAAAACTTCACCAAACAATATCGGCTGTGACCAACCGTCCATCAAGGTATGGTGATGAGTCCATAAAAAGCGGAAGTCTTTATCGGTGAGTCTGAAAATAGCAAACCGCATCAAACCGGGTTTAGCAAAATCAAAACCTTTGTGTTTGTCATCATAACGGTAAGCTTCAAATTCTTCATGGGCACTTTGTTCAGATTTTTCACGCCAATCTAATTCCACCCAATCTAAATCAATATCATCAACAACCAATTGCAGCGGTAACTCACGCTGCATACCGACAAAGGCGGTTCTCAAAATACTGTGACGTAAACTGGCATAGTGCCATGCCCGTCTGAACGCAGACAGGTCAAGCTCTCCACGTAAGTCGAGAAAGGTTTGGTTTACGTAAGCATCTTTTTGGTCATTGAGCAAATTATGGAAAATTAAACCCGACTGCATACTTGAGGTCGGGTATACATCTTCAAGCAGTGGATAATCGTTCTGTAAGTCAACCAATTCACTATTTTGCAATTGAGCCAACGGGAAGTCTGCCGGTGTATAAGCACCAGTCTGTGGAGCCATACAATGTTTAATAATATCTTCAAGTGCAGTTTGAACCGCTTCACCAAGCTGTTCTATCTGGCTCTGATCAAATTGATGACGGTTGTAATTGAAAGTAATATTAAGTTCACCACCGGTTACCATCGAGTTAATGTCCAGCACATGACTACGTTTACGCTGTTGGTTGATGTCTTGCCCGGTTGATTCGGTAGAACCCTGAAACAACGCATCTTCACCCACCTGTTGGTCAAATTGCCCTAGGTAATTGAAAACTATATCACCGGGATGATCCTGCTGAGCTTCAATAATATCCTGATCCTGACTCAGGTAGGTCAAAATGCCGTAACCTATGCCATTTTTAGGGATTTTCCTGACACTTTCTTTGATATTGCAGATCACGTCACAGATCTGCTCATCCAGCGTTAACGTACTATCTGTGTCCATGTTTGCGCTAATGTCTAACAGCAAGGGATATACGCAGGTAAACCAACCCATGGTTTGTGACAAATTAATACCTTCAATTATTTCTTCCCGACCATGACCTTCCATCGTCAACCGTAACTCGGTCTGTCCGTTCCAACGGTTTAACGCCAGCATTAGCCCACTCAGCAAAAGTTCATTAATTTGTGTTCGGTAGGCTTCGTGACACTTACCCAATAAATGAGTCGTCAATGATGCATTCAATTTTGTATGTACATCTGACGACTGCGCATAACTATTGTCTTGTATTTGCGCTAATGATGCCGACATGGTCTGTACATCAGCGCTCAGTTGCGACATCCAGTAGGATTTTTCTGATAATAACGCTTCACTTTGACTGTATTCCTGTAATTCTCTGCCCCATGCTTGATAGGCACTGGTTTTACTCGGCAACTTAACTGCTTTTCCGGCTTTGAAGAGGTTAAATGCACTGGTTAAATCTTCAAACAGAATACGCCAACTAACACCATCAACAACCAAATGGTGAATAACAAACATCAAACGACACTGTTCTGCTTGCGATGATTTAAGATAAACGGCTTTGATCAACGGACCATTTTCAATATCAAAACCACTTTTAATGCGCTCGCCAATAACCTCTAAATTCTCTTCATAGCTTTTACCGTTATGTTCTGGGATGTCGATTTGAGAAACGCTGTCATTTATCTGATGATCAGAAACATCCTGATAATGTGATTGCCATTGACCTTCAATTTTGGCATAACGCAGCCTCAGTACATCATGACGGCGATACATTTGTGGCAACACAGCACGTAAAAATTCCAGCGTAAATCCTTCAGGCACGGTCAAAATAGCTGACTGGTGGAAATGATTCAGCTCACCGTCATCACTATGCAAAAATGAATCCTGAATGGGCAATAACAGCTGCTGACCATTACTGGCCTGTTGTGAAAAGTCATTCTGTTTGGCACTAGCACACAGGGCTAGTTTTTGAATTGTCTGAGATTTAAAAATGTCACGGGTATTAATTTCAATTCTCTGTCTGTTAGCCTTTGAAACCACTTGAATAGACAAAATAGAATCACCACCCGAAGCAAAAAAGTTATCACTGATACCCACTTGTTTAATACGTAAAACATCTTGCCAAATTTCACATAATGCAGTCTCAATATTATTAGTCGGTGCAACGTATTTATCTTTGAACTGATTATCATAATCAGGAACTGGCAAAGCCTTCCTGTCAATCTTGCCGTTTGGTGTCAATGGCATTTCATCAAGTAACGAGAAAATTGTTGGCACCATGTAATCCGGCAATTTAGCTTGCAGATAGTCCCTAACCAATTCAATGGCGTCATCCTCAACAGCCGCCTCTTCTGTCAATACCAGATAAGCCACCAAACGTTTGTCACCTGGCTCATCTTCACGAACCAATACCGCACTGTCTTTCACATGATCACTTGATTGCAGTATCACCGACAGCTCATCTAATTCGATGCGGAATCCCCTGACCTTAACCTGATTGTCTACCCGACCAACAAATTCAATATTGCCATCGTTGAGCAAACGTACTGTATCCCCTGACTTGTAGAGAATTTTGGCATTACTGTCTTCATAGGGATTAACAATAAACTTTTCAGCAGTTAGATCTGAACGGTTAAGGTAACCCAGTGCCACACCAGCACCACCAATATGTAATTCACCCACACTGCCGACAGGCACCAATTCGAGTTTTTTGTCCAGCACATAACAAACATGATTTGACAAAGGTTTTCCGATGGGAGCAGAGGCAAAGGTTTCAAAGGTTTCACGATCAAATCGGTAAGAGGTGGCATAGGTGGTACATTCCGTCGGACCATAAACGTGGATCAGATTTTTCGGCGGACTTCCCATCAATACAGTTTCAATAGCTTTCAAGGAATGTGCTTCACCGCCAAACAATAGTTTGTTCAACGTTGAGAAAGCATCAGGTTGATCTTCTGCCACCCGATTAAACAAAGCCGTAGTCACAAACAAAACGGAAATCTGGTGGTTTACAATTTGTGCCTTGAGTTGAGTTGGCGACAACAAGGTTTCTTTGTCGACCCCGGTCAACAAAGCACCATTGAGTAATGCCCCCCAAAATTCATAGGTAGCAGCATCAAAAGAGGCATTCGAAGCCTGAGCAACCACATCCTGATGAGTTATGGTTAATTCAATATTATCTTCAATTAAGCTGATAACATTCGCATGAGTAACCTGTACCCCTTTCGGATTACCCGTTGATCCTGAAGTATAAATAATATAGGCCATCTGTTCACTGGACGCTGAAAACCCGACATCAGACAAGTTGTCCGTTGAACATTCGGATAATACTTGCCAATCAACCTCAGTCTGCCCTTCACAATCAAGACAAATTACATGTTGATTGGTAATAGGCAGTTTATCGAGGTAATCACTTTGGCTGATCAATACTTTAACGTTGGCATCGTCAAACATGTAGGTCAAACGTTCTTGTGGGTATTCAGGATCTAAGGGTAAATAAGCACCACCAACTTTTAAAATAGCAATCATGCCAACCAACGTCAGCACAGAACGGTCTAGGCAAATCCCAATCAATTCACCGGATTTAACACCCTGGGCGCGCATATGGTTGGCAACCTGATTCGCCTTGTTATTCAATTCACCGTAACTAATGTTCTGTTCACCATATTGAGCGGCAGTTTTATCACCGTATTGTGCAGCCTTGACCTCAAAGAGTTCATGGATATAAGCGTTATCATTATAAACCTGCTCTGTACTGTTCCACTCATAAAGGAACAAACGGCGTTCATTTTTGGATAAAAAGGTCCTGCGGTTATGGGGTTCATCCAAATGATGAACCATGTCTTCTATCAAGCGCACATAATAATCAAGGTAAGACACGAACTGACGTTTGGATACTTTATCTAGATTTACTTCACCGAGAAAATCAATTTTGTATTTGTCACCCGCATCAAGACAAAAAACGGCAGATAAATCAAAATTTGTTTTTGAAAGATCAACGTTATTAATCTTTTCGACATTTTTCTCTTTGATCTTGTCTGTCATGGTATGAAAATGCAAAAAACCAAGATGGGTGTGAAACACCGGCTGACTGCCATATTTTTTCTGGATCACGCCAAAAGGAAAACGACGAAAAGGAACCAGTTCCATTTCTGCCGCATGGGAAGCTTTAACAAGATCACGCCAGCTACCGTCACTCAAATTCATATTAACGGGCAGAGTATTAAGAAACAAACCTCGCATTTGCGTACTGTTTTCAGTTTCTAGCCGACCATTAAAAGCCAAGCCTGTAGTAACATTATTTTGGCCAGTAACCAAGCTGAGAAATTTAAAATGTACTGCCAAAAACAACCCTTTGAGCGGCACACCTGTACGCTCTACTACTTCATGCAGGCTTTTGACCAGCTCACGGGGCAAGCTGAAAGGTTCTTTGTGCGTATAAATATCTACTTCCTGCTCAGCGATTTCACGACCAAGAAGTGGTAATTCGGTTTGAACACATTCTGTTAAACGACGGTCCCAAAAATCATGGGCCTCTTGCGACTTAAGGATAATAAGCTCTTCATTGATAAAGTCACAATATTTACTTTCGGGTTCAATCAGTGGATACACTTCACCTCTGAGCAAATAAAAATAGATGTCAAAAATATCAATGATGGTGAGATGAGTACTCCAACCATCGGAGATTGAATGCGGTTCAGTAAAGGACAAACTGATAATATTGTCTTCAAGCTGATGAATATAAAAACGCATCAACGGAGCTTTCGATATATCAAATAAGTCGTTGTTTTCTATCTGCACATAATCTTTGATGACCTGCTCTTTATCTTCATCAGACAGGGCACGTAAGTCTTCATATCCCATAGGTAATCGGGCAGATTTATGGACCAATTGCAACGGCATTGAATAATTAACCAAATCAAAGGATGTTCTTAAATTATCATGCTGACGAACAATTTTATCGATACTCTGCTGGAATATTTTTGATTGAAAATCCCCTTTAACCCGGCAACGAAAAGTGGTTAAGTTATGATAATCAGCAGGGCTGTCACCATCATTTCCCAAATCCATGTGATGCAACATACCCATCTGCAATATACTGATGGGATACGCGTCCTCAACGTCTGGAGGCAATAAGTTCTTATCTTCGGCACTTATCAAAGTATAGGGCTTTACGCTGGGCTGCTTGGTTGACGCCTCGGCTAATTTTTTTTTCTTTAGTAAAGCCAGAAGTTTCTTTTTATTTTCCGACAGTGCATCGATTTTATTATTCAATTGAGACATTACGCATCCTCTCCATCATCGGCAGCCAAAAGACTGGCCACTTCTTCTTCACTCAATCCATCCAATTCAGCCAGTAATTCGGCAGTCATTTCGTCATCTTCTTCCTGCTTAAGTTGAACAATATTGTTAATTTCAACCACCAATGTTGCAATGGTTGGAGATTTGAATAGATCCTGCATGGTAAATTCTATGCCTAGGGTCTGTGCCTGAGCCACTACCTGCACACCACGAATTGAATCACCGCCCAATGAAAAAAAGTTGTCATTAATCCCAACTTTATCTACTTTGAGACAATCTTCAAATACCTTGCACAAAGTCGTTTCTATTTCATTGTTTGGTGCAACATATTCTTCTTCCTGACGATAATTATTAGCATTGTCTGCAATCAGTTTTTTGACATCGACTTTACCGTTGGTCGTCAATGGAAATTGGTCAACGTCGATAAAACGGTCAGGGATCATATAATCAGGTAAATAATTTCCCAACACAGCACGAACTACTTCAATATCCTTGTCACCATGAGTTACCACGAAAGCCACCAGCGTATTTTCATTAAAGTGATTAAGTTCTGTCGTCACTAGAACAGAATCAACACTCTCGTGAGCATTGATGGTACGCTCAATCTCATCAAGCTCAATACGGAAACCATTGACCTTTACTTGTCGATCATTTCGACCAATAAATTCAAACTGCAATTGAGCACTATTGTTAAGCCGTACCAAATCACCTGTTTTATAAAGTAAACCGCCCTGCGTCGGATTAGCGGTATTTGCAACAAACCTTTCTTCGGTCAGATCATCACGACCAAAATAACCTTTCGCCAGACAGTCTCCACCGATAAACAATTCACCAATCACTCCGGGAGGAAGTAGACACCCATCAAGATCAAGCACATACATCGCAGTGTTGGCGATAGGTAAACCAATTGAGGCATTACCCCTGTCTTTTGAAGTAATGAGTGCCACACAACAACCAACAGTCGCTTCGGTTGGACCATATTCGTTGTACACTCGTAAATCAGGCAAGAATTCAAAACACGTTTCTAGATCTTTACAATTAAGAGATTCACCACCCAAGACCAACGTATCTATGCGAACCTGCTGGAACTGGTTGGTTTCAAACCAACTGTTCAGCATTTTCAAGTGTGATGGTGTCAATTTCAACAGGGTCGTTTTTTGATTGTCTACCAACGCCTGACGAAGGTTATCGATATTGTCATCATCAGCCAAACAAGCTTCGCCGCCCACCAGTAACGGGAGATACAGCGAGGTGACGGTTAAATCGAAACCAATTGACGTATGAACAATACTATTACAGCCCGATGGAGTATCGTTCGGTAATCTACTTCGTGAAAAGAGATAGTTTTGACTTGCCCATTGCAGGTAATTTGCCAATCCCAAATGTTTAACCAAAACCCCTTTAGGCTTACCCGTTGAACCCGAGGTATAAAGAATGTAAGCAATCGCTGACAAGTCAATTTTCCTGTTCAGGTTTTTATCATCAAATTCAGCCAGTTGTTCCTTAAGTTCCTGCGGGTACACTTGTATATAATCCACAGCTTGTTGCGGCAAGTTCTGACTCAATTCGGTGTTGCAAACCACACCGGTAGTACCTGTCAGGATAAACTTCAAACGCTCACCACTCGTCGCAGGATCGATAGCACAATAAGCAGCACCAGTTTTCATCACTGCCAGTAAACAAACCACCAACTGATAAGAGCGCGGTAAATAAACGGCCATTACTTTATCAGGCCCAATCTGCTGTTCAGCCAGATAATTAGCTAACTGGTTAGCATCAGTATTTAACGCTTGATAGCTGTACGTTTGCCCTTCAAATTTTATGGCTGTTGTATCAGGGCACTGTTGCACCTGTTGCTCAAACATTTGATGAAAGCATTCAGTCCCCCGATATCCTTCGACCTGGTTAACGGTTTCATATAACACAGCCCTATTTGCCTCAGATAACAAATTAACAACATTAATCGCCTTGTCACTTTTTCCCTGTTCAAGGCTGGTCAGCAACATATCCCCTAAATTCGATACTTCCGCAGCACTGAACAAGTTAGCATCATAATCAATGACCATAGATTGTGATGAACCGATTTTGGTACATATCAAGGTCAACCCTTCGTGATGAATAGGCACCTGTTGCTCTGTAACCGTAAAAGTAGCACCTTTTGCCTGTCGTGCCGCGGGATATTTTATAAACTCAAAGCCATAACGGTTATCTACCCGCAAGTCGGCAGGGGTAAAGGCCTGATATGTTTTTCCATCTTGATTTGCCTGAATAATTTGTTGGGTTAAAGCTGTAACAGGCATATTTTCAGATACCGTTAGCGGAAGTGGTACTGTTTGTGAGTAAGCCCCGATACCGGTATCGAATTCATCACTCAAGCGACCGTCAAACAAACTATTGATGATAAACTGATCGTGAGGTTCGCAACGATATAAAACCAATGCCCAATAAGTCAATAACTGTTGTTCGTCATAACACCCCTGAGCCAGAGAAAAAGCATGACGACCACGGGACATATCGACACCTGTTGACAATTCCTTGGGCTCCGTTACCTGCCATTTTTCGCCAAAATCTTGCCAGTATTCACTGCCACTGGGTTCTTCTTCGATGACCGCTTCCTGCCACTGAGCATAATCAACGTATTGAACATCATCATGTTTACCTGAGCCATTAGCACCTGGTTCTTTAGAAACAGAGTCTGCCTCGTAATGATCGACAAACTGCATGAACAAATTGCTCAAACTGGTGTGATCAGCAAATATCGATGGAACCGATAAAAACAACTGATAATGATCCTGCTCGAATTTTACCACCAGAGCTGACACACGGGGCTGCTGTTGAAGTTTGATCAATGCAGATTCAATACTGTCTGTCTGATTGTCCGTCACCTCAATTTCTTGCCAGCCCAATTGCCGATCGCTTATCTGCTGCTGTGGATACTTAAGGGTGTCCACTTGTTCTATCACCGAGCACAAGGCTTCATGTCGATCAAGCACTTGCTCTAATGCGGTCTTTAACAAACTACTGTTTAAAGTGCCACTAACGGTTACCGACAATGTCGACCACAATGGTTGGCCAACAATCTTTTGATGCTTCCATACTTTACGTTGTTGAGAAGACAGTAAAAAACTCGGATTATCGTTCATTGTTATTCCCGTTATTTATCAAAATTGACAATATCGCCAATAGAAACCAACAGTTTTCGATCACCTTTATAAGCATTTCTGCCGTGGGCCATCAACAGATTATCGACCAATAACACATCACCTACCTGCCATACAAAACTGCTTTCAAGTTGTTCATAACAAGCCAGAATGCGTGACATCATTTCATCGGCTATCTTTTCTCCGTTGCCGAAGTAGCAATTACGCGGATAATCCGCTTCCACATGCAGTTGTTTAATTGATTTTTTCGTCTCACTGTCAAGACAGGAGAAGTGCCAATGTTGTGACTGAGTTATCCAACACCATTGGTCACTATTGGGATCTTTCATTACCGCAGGCCTTTTGGCATAAGTAGTTAAACGGTTATTGTCCTTCCACTCAAACGTCAGGTCGCTGTCTGCACAAGCCTGTTCAACCTTTTGCTTGTCATCCGTGCCAAAAATCGTTTTCCAACCAAGACCAAACACATCATCTTCCGCATAATTTCTGACATACATCACCCCAAGTTCGGTGAACTTTTCAACAATATCCTTATCCAGTGTCTGAAACATCAAACGCGAGTCAACTATCGGTGTTTCTCCGCCTTCTGATGCAGCCACCTGACAATTGAACATGATGCGACTAGGCCAACTTTGGTTAAAAGTATTTTCGTTGTGCCACAACAACTGCTGATCTTTTGAATATTTAACAGGTGTTTGCACAATACCGTTGTCAGTCACCCCTTGATGTTCAGTGTTCTCCTGATATATTTCATTAAAAGTATGTTCAGTAAGGCGTTCAAATGCGTCCACCGAATCAATACTGAAACCACGGAACAAGCATGCCCCATGAGTTGTCAATAAAGGTTCCCAATGGGCTTTATTACTCGCCAGCCACTTGTCAAGTTCAACGGTATCGCCCGACGGACCAAATTGCACTGGACCGCTGGTTACCGCGGGCAAAACTGTTTTAACAACAGGTTGCTCTTTACTTTGCGTTCGGCGTTGGGAACCTCTTTTAAACGATCCCAGTTGTTTTTGCATCAATTTACCTTGTTCAGCCTCACGACGTCGCTGTTCATCAGCGCCAACACGTTCGGTTAGTTGAGCTAAAGTCATATTTGGATCAAGCAACATCAGGGTGAGCACTGCATCAAAGCGTTGTGACAACAGTTCGATAGTTTTAGCTTTGAACAAAGCACTGTTGTATACAAAATTACCTTTGACGACATTTTCATATTCAACCAGCCCCAAAGTCAGATCCAAACGTGAGGCAGCAGTTTCCAGCCCGGTAAACTCCATTTTCATGTTATTCAGTGAATAAGTTTCATCGGGAATACTTTCCAGAAAGAATTTAGTCTGGAATAAGGGGGTACTGTCATTGCGGCGCGGTACATTCAATTGGCTGACCAGTTGATCGAATGGTATTTCCTGATGTGAAAATGCGGCAATTGTGCGCTTACGAGTTGTAGCCAACATGTCGTTAACCGAAATACCCAAATCAATTGAAGTACGCAAAACAAGTTGATTGACGAAAAAGCCTATCAGATTTTCAATTTCCTGATGATCGCGATTCGCAACGTCTGTGCCTATAACCAGATCATGTTTGCCTGTACTCATATGCAAAGCAATATTGAAAGCTGATTGCAATGTCATAAACAAAGTAACACCTGATAACTGACCCAATTTGCGTAATTGAGTGGTCAAATCTGCCGAAATAGTAACGTCAATACTGGCACCCTTACCACCAATAGCTTCTTCGCGAGGGTGGTCTATCAGATAATCTGAGGTATCAGGAGCGTCAGCCAATTCACTTTGCCAGAATGACAAATGTTCTTCAAATACAGCTGTTTGTTGATTTTGCCAAATAGCGTAATCAATATACTGTATTTGGGGTGTTTTCAACGGGCTTTCAGTGCCATTAGTGTAGCAATCATACAGAGTACTCATTTCTTCTATAATGATCCGCATGGACCAACCGTCAACGCAAATATGATGATAATTAAGGATCATAATCACTGCATCGTCTGCAATTATGGCAAACTCTGCTTGCCATATCGGTCCTGTAGTTAATTTGAACGAATGTTGCTCTTGTTCAACAACCAATGCTTTGAGGCGTGTTTGCTGGGATTGTTGATCTAATCCGGTCAAATCATGAACTTCATACTGTCTCTCAAAATGACGGTTAACTATCTGCACAGCCTTACCATTAATATATTGGAACGAAGTTCGCAAAGATTCATGCCGATTCTCTATCTCGTTAAGCGCTTTGTTCAAATAATCAGTATTAATGTCTCCGGTCAGCTTAACGGTAGAAACATTGTTGTAAACGCTGGTCCCAGGGTTCATCTGATCAGCAAGCCATAAACGTTGCTGAGCAAAAGACAGTGCCGCATTATCAGTATTGGCTGCCTTGGGTATTGAAATTTGCTCATCACCATGGAATTGTTGTGTATTAATAAGCACTGCCATATCAGCCAAAGTTGCATACTCAAACAACAGCTGTAATTGGAAATGAACCTTGAAGTGTGTCTTGATACGACTATGCAGACTCACCAGATTAAGAGAGTGACCACCCAACTCGAAGAAGTTGTCATTTTTACCGATAGTGCCCACATTTAAAACAAGCAACCACAATTGCTGCAATTCACATTCAGTTTCAGTCTCAGGTGCAACAAATTGTACCGTGCTGCTACCACCTAATGTCAATAGGGCTAAAGCTTTACGGTCAAGTTTACCATTTGGCGTATAAAGCAATTTATCAATAAGTGATACCACACCAGGTACCATGTAAACAGGCAATTTTTGCCTTAATGCCAGCATCAGTTGATCTATGTCTTGTTCAGCCTCAGCTTCATAATAGGCGACCAGTTGAGCCTCATCTCCTGTTGAGCTGATCACTGCTGCCGCAGCTTCAATACCGTCTATCGATAACAAGGCAGTTTCAATCTCACCTAACTCAATTCTGAAACCTCGAAGTTTAACTTGTGAATCAACCCGACCAAGACATTCAATTTCAATATGACCACGGTTACTGATCCAACGACCCATGTCGCCCGTGTTAAACACCAAACCGTTATCAGTTTGAACAAAACTTTCAGCCGTTAATTCAGGTTTGTTGATGTAACCCTGTGTCACACCAGCGCCCCCGATATGAATCAAGCCCGGCACACCAATAGGGCATGGTTGCCCTGTACTGTTAAGGATTGCAACCTGAGTATTGGCTATTGGCGTACCTATACTTAAAGAGGCTGTATAATCAAGCTTTTTCACCGTAGACCAGATAGTGGTTTCGGTAGGACCATACATGTTCCAGACATCACTGCCGGTACGTTTGAATTGTTCTTTGAGGTTTAGCGACAGCGCTTCACCACCACACAAAATACGAATGCCCTGTTCATTGTGCCAGTCCATCCTGAACAATGCCGACCAGGCACTTGGGGTCATTTGCATCACTGCAGGTTTAACCGATTCGATGGTTTCTTTGAGCACTTGCATGTCAGCCAATTGGGTCGCAGATGCAATAACACAAGTACCACCATTAATGAGCGGAAGAAATAACTCAAGTGCTGCAATGTCAAAACTGTAAGTTGTTACGGCTAACAGGGTGTCGCCAGAAGCAAAACCTGGGTTATCAGTCATCGACTGCATAAAGTTAACAACATTGGCATGGCTAACTTTAACCCCTTTGGGCTGACCAGTACTACCTGAAGTATAAATAGCGTAAGCCAAACCGTCAGCGCGGCTATGACAAACAGAAGCGTCAACAAACTTTGCTGTTTGTTCTATGTAAACGATTTTGACATCACTGTTAAGTTGCCCATCCAGATTTGACGTTAAACTTGAACTGGTTACCAGCATTGGCATTGCACTGTCCTGAATAATATACTGTATTCTGCAGACCGGATATTGTGGGTCCAGCGGAATATATGCCCCGCCTGCTTTCATGATACCCAATAATCCAACCAGCATTGACACACTACGGTCAATGTAAATACCGACAAATTGACCGTTTTGCAAACCACCTTCGCGCAAATACGCCGCCAGTTGATGACTGCGTTGCTCCAACTCAACATAGGTAAGCTGTTCTTGCTCACAACTTACTGCCACTTGATCCGGCGTACGCTGAGCCTGAGCAGAAAAAAGCTGATCAAGGGTAACAGCTAAATCAACCTGAGCAAGATCTTGCTGGATATTGCCTTGCTGGATTTGAGCAATCATGGCCTGTTCAGTTTCAGTAGTAAAATTAATCGTTTGAACCGATTCGTTGAATTCGCCACTAAACAGTTCAACAATATTGAGCAGTTGTTCTCCCATAAAATCAATAGATTCACGACGATAAAGATCAGAACTGTATTCAATGTGAATATCAACACCGCCGTCAGGTGTATTGACAAAATCAAAAGATAAATCGAATTTCGAGATCGAATACAAAGGATCTAGTATGTGTGCTTTACAGCCGGCCAATTCAAGATTGGTATCCAAATCAATATAATTAACAAGTACTTGAAATAACGGATTACGACTTTGATCACGTTCAGGATTAACCGCTTCTACCAATTTTTCAAACGGCAGGTTTTGATGATCCTGAGCACTGATCATGGTGTTATGTACCATATCGAACAATTCAGATTTGCTTGCGGTAGCACTCTGGTCAGCCAGCTTCAATACCACTGTATTGACAAAGAAACCAACCGTTTGCTCAATCAGATGATTATCACGATTAGCTACCGGAATACCAAGGCAGAAATTTGATTGGTCAGCATAATGTTGTAATAGAGTATGTACCGACGCAATAAAGATCGTGAACACTGTCACTTTATTTTGTTCACATATCTTCTTCAGACGGTTTATTTGTTCAGGATTTATGGGGAATAACACCCGTTCTCCCCTGCCACTAAGCCTTTTAGGACGTGGCATGTCGGTCGGCATTTCCAGATTATCGAACCCACCTAATTGATTGCGCCAAAACTGAACTTCTTTGTCCAGATACTTATCATCCATATAACGGCGCTGCCAAATGGCGTAATCGGGATACTGAATCGCTGGTAAAGTCATCATTGCGTCTTTGCCTTCACGATACAAAACATAGCTCCCGGAAATATCCTGCAGCAAAATATTAATTGACCACCCGTCAGAAATAATGTGGTGCATACATACACCTAAAACATGACTGTCTTCACCAAATTTAAGTAATATCACACGCATCAATGGCGCACTGGCAAGATTAAAAGGTCTGTGGATCCAATTTTCAACAACCGGTCTGAACGTGTCAACATTAGCGATATTACAACCGGCACTAACATCCACTTTTTCAATATAGATATGATCAACATCACTGACGATTTGCTCTGCACCATCGCCATTTTTAACAAATTGGGTTCGCAATGATTCGTGACGTTTAATCACAAAGTTTAACGACTGTTGCAAGGCCTGCTCATTCAACGGCCCTTCAATACGAACTAAACCCGGCATGTGGTATTTATCGCTCTCACCTAACGCGGCAAGGAACCATATTCTTTCCTGGCCATAAGACAATGGGATCTGCTGTTCACGCGACTGTGCTGCTAACTGCGGCAACAAATTATTACTTTGTTGCTGGCGATCTTCAATCATCGTAGCCAAATTAGCCAAATCCTCCGAATCGTATATTTCACGAATCGACATGGCCACTTCAAAGGTTTCCTTGATATGGGAGATCATTTTCATGGCAATCAGCGAATGACCGCCCAGACCAAAGAAATTATCATGACGCCCAATTTTGTCCACTGCAAAAAGATTAAACCAAAGTTCAGCTAAACGAGTTTCTATTTCCCCCTCAGGCGCTACATAAGTATTTTTTTCTACCGTATTATAATGTTCAATATTATGACTTAGATATTTTCGGTCCACTTTGCCGCTTGGGGTTAATGGAAATTCATCAATCTTGATCAATTCTGAGGGGTGCATATATTCAGGTAATTTATCCGTCAACTGCTGTTGCAATTGTTCAACAACATCCTGATCTGCGCTGACAGTATAAAAACCGACCAGTGATTTATTCTCACTCTCGCTGTCTTTAACAATAACGACGGCTTCGACTACGTCACCATGATGATTCAATACCTGCTCAACTTCACCCAGTTCAACACGATAACCGCGAATTTTCAATTGTGAATCACTGCGACCAATAAAGTGGATATCACCATTTTCGTCGAAATACGCCATATCGCCAGTACGGTAAATTCTTGCATTAATGCCATCATTGAATGGATCAGGCAAAAACTTAGCTTTAGTATCTTCATCACGATTATGATAACCAGAAGCCAGACTGTCACCACCAAGACACAATTCTCCAACACAGCCTACCGGAACTGGTTGTAGCTTACTGTCCAGAATATAAGACTGACGGTTGACCATTGACTTGCCAATAGGAATATCCTGCACTGAAACAGGCAGTGGAGTTTGAACATAGTGCATAGTCGCAGTAACTACCGCTTCTGTCGGACCATAGGCATTGATAAGACTAACGTGTTCAAGACCTATTTGATGCCAGTCGTCTACCAGTTCTTTTAACATCCGATCACCACCACTGATAGTCAAACGTAATTGGTCGACTTTACCCAATGGTGAATTTTCTGTCCATTCTTTAACCACCAGATTCCAATATGCGGTCGGGAAATTGATCACGGTCAGTTTCAGTTCATCAATCTTGTCAGCTATTTCCAACGGGCTCCAGACATCTTCATCACGGATCACCACGGTGGCACCATTACACAGAGGCACGTAGATTTGTTCAATAGAGGGATCAAAGTTAGCAGGGGCAAACAAAAGTACCCTATCATCAGGCGTTGAGTTATATCTGAGACTGATACCCTTGATATGATTAATCAATGAAGATTGTGGGATCAAGGTGCCCTTAGGAAGCCCTGTTGAACCGGAAGTATAAATTAAATAAGCCGTAGACGATGTATCGACCTGACAGTCAAGGTTTGTTACCTCTGATGCGTTATTATCCGGTTGAACCATAGGTATTACTTGCACACTGTCATCGTTGATTGTCGGTAACAATTCAGGCAAGCAAAGTACGATTTTTGATGCCGAATCCTTTAACATGTAATCAATACGATCTTGAGGGTAAGAAGGGTCAAGAGGCACATAAACACCTCCAGCTTTGGAGATTGCTAACATGGCGGCAATCAAGCCAAATGAACGTTGCGCAAAGACTGCCACGAAAATTTCCGTGCCACAGCCTTTTTCTGTTAATTGGTGAGCTAAGGCATTTGACCAACAATTCAAATCTTTATAACTGATCGCCTTGCCTTTAAATTCCAACGCATTTTTATCCTGATTCCCAGCCACATGCGCTTCAAACATTTGGTGGATAGCCTGATGCTTAGTTTCATACTCAATTGTCTGCGGATTGAAGTCATTGAGAATTCTACTCCTTTGTTTTTCCGGTAATAGCTGCAGATCATTAATTTCAGAATTTGGCGTTTCAAGTGCACTGCTCATAAG
Organism: Alteromonadaceae bacterium; assembly: GCA_013216005.1. Classification (GTDB taxonomy): domain Bacteria; phylum Pseudomonadota; class Gammaproteobacteria; order Enterobacterales; family Alteromonadaceae; genus JABSOI01. Next base: position 49,755 of record JABSOJ010000012.1, read on the forward strand.
TTGTTGATATTGCTGCTGTACGGCTGCAACCGTTTCAGCGGACAATGTATCGCTGTTAAATTTAAACGCTAAATGAATAGCATCGTTATCTCCATCAAACAAACAATCGAGTTTAAGAGCAAAACAATCCAGTTCGACAAAGCAGGCAGCAACTGAAAAATCAATACTCGCAACAGATTGACGGCTAAAACCACTTTGCGCAGCAAAGCTATAATTAAAAAACTCGCCTTCAGGCTGCAATCTGCTCCAATGTTGTGGCCAGCTGAAACATTCCAGCCAGTCAGCACCATTGATCTTTTTACGGGCATTCTGTTTAACCAGCTCAATGAAGCTTACATCCTCTTCAAAATTTCCGTCAATGGGTAAATAACGGTTAATCACTCCAAGGGTTTCCATTAATTGCTCGTCGTTACGTCCGTCAAAAGCCATGCCTATGACAGGTTTGGTGTTACCTGATAAACGCGAAATCAACACCAGCCAAAGACTGAATAATACGTCATCTACATTTACCTTATGCAGATTTGCAAAGGCACTCAATTGGGTTACTTCAATAGCAGATAATTCAGTGGTCATCGTTTTAATAGATGAAGTATCAAACGTAGTTGACAACGAAATTTGTCCAGACAATTTAACCTTGATGTCGCCTGCGGCACAACGGTGTTTCCAGTAGTTGATACCTTCAATAGCATCTTCAGATTCAATCAGTTCGGTAACCCAGGCAGAAACATCAATGTATTGAAGCGGCTCCTCAATATCACAGCCCTTGCCACTGCTAACCAGTTCGCTGTATTCCATACACAACTCGTCGTTCAAACGTTTCAATCCCATGTTATCGGCAAACAACGGGTGCATAGTCAAAACCAAGGTAGAAATGTTACCCTGCTGTTCAAACAATATTGCTGATATCAAATTGTCATGACTTCGTTCTTTTGCATCATCTCTTAACTGTTGAAGTACTTCATTGAGCACAGCACCTGAAAATTCACCGTCATAAATCTTTTGCTGCCAAACTAATTCAGACTCATAAACTGCCTGAACTGGCAAAATCATACCAGGCAGAGTGTCAAAGCGCGTACGCAATATCTCGTGACGTTCGATGATATTAATCAACGCTTTTTGCAATAACTCAGTATCCGGTGATCCTTCCAGTCTAATCGCCAATTGGGCTGCACTGGATAAAGCTCCCTGTGAAAAGAAGTGTTTTTGATATGGGGATAATAGGAACCCGTTTGACATAATATAGTCACCTGCAAATAAACGTTTAAAAAACAATTAAAATTGTGGACGATCCCAGGCATCAGCCATGGCAACCCGCACTTTTCTCGGACCAGTGAAAGCCTGTCTGCCATGAACTGATAACACGTTGTCAATCAACATCAGATCGCCCTTCTGCCAAGTAAACATCTCTTTTTCAGCTAGGTAGGCATCACGCAAGTGGTTAGCAATATCATCCGGTATGCGAGTACCGTCCCCATAGTAAGTATCAAACGGCAAACCTTCTTCACCCACTTCATTAAGCATGCCTTCCAGTACGTGCTTGGGTAAATTAGCCTGATGCCAGAACGCTATGTGGTTAAACCAGCATTCCTCATTGGTTTCTGGATGGAACACAGTAGATGAACGTTTTTGAGTGGTAAACAAACCACCATCTTTTTTCCACTTGAAATCAATCTGGTTTTTTTGACAATAGGCTTCAACCTCTTTCTCGTTGCGACCTGCAAAAGCATCCTTCCAGTCATAAGCGAGATACTTGCCATAGTTACGGTTAAGACTCCAACCTAACTTGCGAAATTTGTCCAGTACATCGGGATCGATTTGATTCATGATCCTTTTACTACAACCTACCGGTGTTTCGCCATCGGTGATAGCCTCGGCTTCACAGAAAAACCACACCTTCAGGGCAAAAGTGATTGAAGCGGTATTTTCATTGTGCAGAGCAATGGTTTCATCGTCAGGATATAAGGTTGAGGTAAATACATTACTGGCAATCGTTTTACGTGGTGAAGAACGTTCAACATATTCAATCAGGCTATAACTAGAATCTTTTACATAATCAATAAATTCAGCATCGCCATAAAGGTCAAAACCGCGAAACAAAATTACCCCTTTATTAAGCAATTCTTTGTCAATATATTCTTGATTGTGGCGTGTCCACTCTTTGAGGCTGATACCTTCTGCTTTTGGTTGAATCAACAAACCAAAATAATCATTACCGAACAGTTCGCTGCTCTCAACCAAATCAGCGCTGGATACTGAAGAGGCGCTACGGGCCCCTCTACGTCGTTTAATCGAGGGTTTGCTGCTACCAGTGTTTCTGTTTAACATAGCTAATTCCTTAAAAGGTAAATAGGTTAATTAGGGTTTTGGGTAGTGCTTCTTTTACGGATAATTCTGGGTTTCTTTTTCGCCGAACGTAACTTTCGCTTACGCTCGTGCAACAAATCAAAAAGGTCTGCGAGTAATTTGTCAGGATGGTCACAGATAAATTCAGCGACAAAATGAATATCACCAAGCAAGTAATTGATATCGCTTTGACTAAACCGCTCTGTGTCATAGCAGGCATACATCTGGATCACATCACGGGGGATCACTATTAAGGTCAACGCCATCGGGCTTTCACCATGATGGTTAATATCTTCCAGTGCTAATACGCCACTTTCTGTAGTGTAGCTTTCTTCCACCGGATAGTTATTAATGTTCAGCAACACATCAAACAAGTTACCAGCGTTGGTGTCGACCAATTTGTTAATTTCGCCCAAAGGCAAAAAGACATGATCTGATTTATCCTGATTGACGGTTTTAATAGCATTGATCAAGGTCAGCATATCCTGCTGCATATTTAAACGGGTTCGTGACGGAACCGTGCGAATAAACAACCCGGGCACATTGTCAATATTATCAATTTCACCCGGTCTGCCTGAAAAGGTTTCACCATAAATAACATCAAGTTGGTCGCTATAATGCGCAAGAACAATAGAATAAACACAATGAATCACATGACTCAACGTTAGCTGGTGCTGCGCCGTAAAACGGGTTATTTTGACAGACTCTGCTTCTGAGAAATCAAGCGAATAATTATGTTTGAAGTTACCTCCGTCCCCTTCTATACTTTCTTTTTTATCAATATTGAGAACTGTTACGGTATTAAATCCAGACAAGTATTCGCGCCAATATTGACGGCTTCGATCAGCATCAGCGGTTTTATCATTCAACCAGCTTAAATATTCTCTGTAATTAGCTGTCGGCTTCATCAGTGGTTCTTTGCCGTCGCTCAATGCTTTATAAGTTGCCAGCAAATCCCGTAAAACAATCGCCATAGACCAGCCATCAATAATGCCGTGATGAAAATTCCACACAAACTGCGTCAATTGATCCTGCATAAAATACAAATGCAACTGCATCAACGGCACTTCACTCAAAGTAAAACCTTGTTCTCTTTGATTTTTAAGCTGTTTATCACGTTCAAGTGTGGCTTGATCCAACGAAAAATCCCGTAAGTCATGTATTTGCCACGGCAGGATCACATCTTTAAAAATAACAAACTTGGGTGAATCTAACCCTTGCCCGGCAAAACCGGCCCGCAGTATAAAATGATGACGAATAATACGCTGCCATGCTTGTTGCCATAGTTTAGGATCAAAACTTCCTTTGAGATCGCAAGTAATTTGTTCGAAATACAAGGTATTAGTATCGGCATACATTCCGTGAAAGAATATTTCTTCCTGAGTACTGGTAACGTTGAAAATATCAATGATCCTGTGTGGTGATTTTTTGGAAAAATCAGCAACAAATGCAGTAAGTTTTTCTTGTTCTACAGTGATCAACGGAAAGTCTGATGGTGTATATTCAAAGTGATCACATTGACTACACAACAAAATAAGGTCACGTAAATGGTTAAGATATTGTAAAAGAAGCCCTTGCATTGTCTCTTTATTATAACTGAGGGTGTCATATCCCCATTCAACATGCAGTTGCCCCGAACGTATCATGGTATTGATTTCAAACGCGTGTGTCCGTTTATCTGAACCACTTCGACTGCCTTTTGGCACAGCTTCCATCTGCTGGTAAATAGTGCCTTCATCAAAAGACTGATCCAATTGGCCAAGATAATTAAACAACACTTGTGCCCCCTTGGCAGATTTTAGTGTTTGCGCCTGCTTAGACTGACTCAAGTACCGCAACACACCATAATTGAAACCTTTGCCCGGCACAAATTTACGTTTTTCTTTAATATTTTTAAGGGTATTACCCAAGTTACCATCAGGATCTGCTGACAACGCCAAGGGGTAAATAGCGGTGAACCAACCGAGCGTATGGGATAAATCAATATCTTCAAACACAGCTTCACGACCATGACCTTCAACATCGATTAGTAACTCGTTGCGACCGTTAAATTCAAACAATGTTAATACCAATGCGGCTAATAACATGTCATTGATGTCAGTATTGAACATTTGTGAGCTGTCTTTAAGTAAACTTGTCGTTTCGTCGCTACTTAAAGATACTGTGAGCACTTCACTATTCATTTCCAAGAGGTCAGTGCCTTCACTCCCCTGACCTATAGGCAAACAACCATAATCCTTATTGTGAACTGCTTGCCAGTACGGCAATTCTTCCTGTACGATGTCGCTGTCTGCGTAAGACGATAATTTGTCGGACCATTGCATAAATGACGATGTTTTAGCTGATAACACGACAGTTTCACCGTTTAATAGCTCCTGATAAGCAGTGTTTAAATCATCAAGGAAAATCCGCCATGAAATACCGTCGGTGATCAAATGATGCATACTCAAAAACAGTTTTTTCGATTGAGATTCTGACCACTCAAAACATGCGCTCCCTACCAACGGTCCTTTTGCCAAGTCAAAGCTTCCATGCAAACGGGTCATAATATCGTTGATAAACGCCTGCTGCTCGGTCGCAGGTTTATCACCCATTTGATAATGTTCCAATTTTGGTGTTTCAAACAAGCCTGAAAATACCTGTTGTCCGTCAATAAAACGAGTTTTAAAAATATGATGATAATTAACAACAACTTCAAACGCCTGTTGCAATACATTGGCTTGCACGTCAGCCGCAATACGGAGCATCACTGACTGATCCCAGTGGTGAGGCTGGCTGAAATCTTTTTCAAAGAACCAACGCTGTACAGGAGTCAGGGCAAATGCATTATCGAATTCATCCTGTTCGGTAATCTGACTGGTCACATGTCCGACATTGGCGGCCAACTGTGAAATGGTCGGATATTTGAACACATCGCTGGTCGAAAATTTCACCCCTTGCTTTTTCAGGCGTTCAGTCATTTGAATGGCCAAAATAGAGTCGCCACCCAAAGCAAAGAAATTATCGTTAATTCCAATCAAATCATTTTCAATCAACAGCAATGAAGACCACACGGCACTTATCGCCTTTTCAGTCAGGTTGTGCGCTTGTTCATACTCACAGGCTAAATCTTCTCGGCTGAACTGAGGCGCTGGCAAGGCTTTTTTGTCCAGTTTGCCGTTTACCGTCAACGGCATCGCATCAAGCGTCATAAAATGGGTTGGGATCATGTATTCAGGCAGTGATCGGGCAACAAAATTTCGCAATTGCTCAACCGACACTTTTTTGCCAATAACTTTTTCGACGATAACATAAGCAACTAATTGTTTTTGTTCATTGTCATTTTGATGACACAAAACCACCGCATCACGAATATCCTCATGATCCAACAATACCGCTTCAATTTCTTCTAGCTCAATTCTGAAACCACGGATCTTGACTTGATTATCCATTCGGTCATGATAATTAACTTGCCCGTCAAAGCGTAATGAAACCATATCACCAGATTTATACAGCCTCTGTGTTAATTCACCATCAAATGTATGTTCAAAAAAACGTTCTTCGGTTAATTCCGGATGATTCAAATAACCTCTGGCCAAGCCTGCACCACCTAACATCATTTCGCCATGAACACCCATAGGTTGTAACTGCATTTGGCTATTGCAAACATAAATAGCCATGTCATCCAACGGCAAGCCAATCACACTGCTGTCAGTATTAGTATCCTCTTCATTTATTTGATAAAAAGTCGTATATACGGTGGTTTCTGTCGGACCATACATGTTGAGCAATTCGGTATGGTCGGTCATACCTGCTTCAAACCATGGTTTGATCTTTCTACAATCAAGTTTTTCACCGGCTAACACAACATATCGTAAATGCGAGTGCAGTGCAGCGAAGTTGCATAATGAAATAAAGGGATAAAATGCTGAAGGAGTTTGTGCCATTACGGTGACTTGCTGTTGTTGTACTAAGTTAACAAAAGCTTCGCTGTCTTTCGCTGTGTCACCCGATACCACCACAAGTTTACCTCCATGAAACAGAGGACCCCACATTTCAAAAACCGACACATCAAAAGCATAAGAATGAAACAGAGTCCAGACATCCTCTGAGCGAAACTGATAATGACCTTTAACTGCTTCAAATAAACGAATAACATTATGATGTTCAACCATAACCCCTTTGGGTTTGCCGGTTGAACCTGAGGTATAAATCACATAAGCCAAAGAAAATGGTGTGATACCACTGTCGTTTGCTTCAATATTTGATGAACTGTTAGTCGCCAACAACTTCTGACTTTGGGCATCATCAAGTACAATAGTGTCAACACCTTTAACATCTGCCGTCAATGAACATAAATCAGCATGGGTAAGGATCAATACAGCACCAGCATCTTTAATAACATGCTCAATCCGTTCCTTAGGATGCCCAGAATCCAGAGGGATATACGCGGCTCCGGCTTTTAACACCGCCAGTATAGCCACCAAAGTGTCCGTCGAACGATGCAAGCACAATGCTACTCTTGATTCTGTTTTGATCCCTTGGTTCATCAGTTGACAAGCCAAACGATTGGCTTGTTCATTGAGTTGTTGATAAGTTAATTGCTTACCGTCAGGCACCATCACTGCCACATTATCAGGATAAGCAACCACTTGCGCCTCGAATTTAGAGACAATAGTCAAACCTTCACCATCATGGTTTGTACGACAAGCCAACTTCGCCATGATCTGTTGCTGCTCACCTTTAGGTATCATTGGATACAGGTCGAGTGGGGTATCACTTTGTTTCGCTACTCCCGACACAATATAAGTAAAATGGCGCAGCATTTGATTAGCATTATCGCTAGTAAATAAACTGGTGTTGTAAATCCAGGTCAAATCAACTTTGTCAGCCGATTCTGTCACTTCCAAAGTAACATCAAATTGAGAGGTGGTTTGTGGTAAGCCAAGTGATTTCGCCGCTACCGATCGACCTAGTACAATCGCATCATCACTATCGTTGAGCAATGCACCCATAGACTTGTTGTCCGCCAGCCCCGCATTTTGATAAACAAATGCAACCTGAAACACCGGTGAATAACTGGCATGACGAGATGTCTGAGTAGCGACCAGATCAAACGGATAATTCTGGTGAGCCAGCGCCGCCAGTGAGGTGTTTTTGACTTGTTGAATCAACTCGGCAAAACTCGCTTCTGAATCAAAGAAAGTACGCAACGCTACCGTATTAACAAAATAACCAACCAAGGGTGACAACTCACTGCTCGGTCTGCCCAATGTTGGTGTTCCTACAATAATATCGTTCTGACCACTGTAACGGTAAAGCAATAAATTAAAACAACCCAACAACAGTTGATTTAAGGTCACTCCATGTTGCTGTGCCGTGGTCTTTAACTCGGCAAGCATGTTAGCCCCGAGTGTGACCGAAGTAACATCTCCGGTATAAGTTTGACTTTGCGGTCTGGGAAAGTCAGCTGGTAACGTTAACAACGGCAACTCACCGGCTAACTGTTGAGACCAATAAGTTTGTGATGCTACCCACGCGTCTTGCGCTAGCTGCTCCCCTTGCCAATAAGCAAAATCTGCATAAGACAAACTCAACGGGACTAACCCGTCAAACCCCTTGCCATCGTAAATATCGCCAAATTCATTAAGCAGGCACACCAGTGAATGAAAATCTATGGTGATATGATGGAAGGTCATCACAACAAAATAATCACCGTCTCTGATCACCAGTTCTATTCGAAACACAGGGCCATTGGTCAAATTAAACGGCACCGCAGATTTTTTAGCCAACAATGCACGCACACCTTCGTCATCAACCCCGTCAGCTTGCGATTGACTGAAAAACGATCCTGCCTCCGCATTGATGTGTTGCATCACAGTACCATCCACCAACCGATAACTGGTGCGTAATACACTATGGCGTTGTGCCAACATCTGCCACGCTTCTTCAAAACGACTAATATCCAACGGTGCATCAAATTTCATCGCCTTAGCTATATGATAAGCACTGCTGTCAGGGGTCATCTTGTGTATGGACCACATAGAGGTCTGACCACGAGATGCCGGATAATCTTGTCGTGACGACTCCGTGATCACCGTCATCTTGTTGCTTTGACGACTTGAAGTAAACTTTTCATACACCAGTATAAACACATCGGCAATACTGTCCTGACCAAATAATTCATGCACTGGCAAACTAATCGACAGCGCATTCTCCAACCGGTACTGGAACTGCACCGCCTTGAGTGAATCCATACCCTGAGACAAAATCGAACTTTTCAGGTCAATATTGTCATTAGCGCACTGCAACATCGTCGCCAATTCTTCGAGTAAAAAAGTGTTTAGCTGTACTTTCCGCTCAGCTGTCGGCAACTGCAATAATGCCGCTGTATCTATCTCTTGTACCGCGCCGTCTTGCCTGTCTACGTGACTGAATATCTGTTCGTGAAAACCAACCAGAGTCTCTTCAATAAAGCTCAATCGGGTTAACTGACGTTTAACCTTACCGCTGGAAGTCTTGAGTAATTTACCGATACGCACCAAAATAATAGCGTAAACCTCTAACCCAAACTCCAACGAAATTTTTTGCCTGATCAATGACACGATATTTTCTTGATCCGCCTTAACCGACTTGGTTGCCCTGACCTCTTGCACTAACACAAGTTTTTCATCACTATTCACATCAACCGAAAAAGCCGCCGCCGAGCCAATTGGATAATCCGGCAACACCTCTTCTATCGCAAATTCGATATCCTGCGGGTAATAATTGCTGCCGCGGATAATAATCACATCTTTGATCCGTCCGCCGATATATAATTCGTTTTGATAAATAAACCCGAGATCACCCGTCCTGAGATAGTGAATATCGTCACCGGGTAAACGAGCCTGATATGTTTCGACTGTCGCTTGCTCTGCTCCCCAGTAACCTAACGCTACACTGGGTCCTGTGATCCAAATTTCACCCATTTTATTGTCCGGCACAACCGCCAAAGTGTAAGGGTCGACAATAGTTACTTCATGTTCAGTATGCAACTGACCACATCCAACCAGCTGATTTAACTGCTGATTTTTAACAGCTTCGCCAGTCACTTCAAGCACTTGATATTGGCTTAATGCTTCTGCACTAAAATCTGTGATCACCACTTTTTTAGTTTTATCGCCACCAGTCAAAAAAACTGTGACTTCGGCCATACCGTAACTGGGATAAAACGCATTATCAGCAAAACCGGCCTTACTAAATTTGGCTTCGAAATCTTTCAGTGTTTTAACCCGAATAGGCTCACCGGCATTAAACGCCACTTTCCAGTGAGACAAATCCAATGTGAGAACGTCTTCATCTTTGATCACCTTGACACAATGATCATAAGAAAAATTAGGTCCACCACAAATAGTGCCCCGATAGGCTTCGATTGTCCTGAACCAACCCAATGGATCACGAATAAAGTCAGGAGGCATCATGATCACCGATTTAGCACCGATATAAACTGGTAACAGCATGGTGTTAACCAAACCCAAATCGTGAAATAAAGGTAACCAGTTAACAAAAACATCCTGATCGCTACAATCAGTTGCGACAATCAAAGAATCGAGATTAGCCACCACGTTTTGGTGAGAAATAATAGCTCCTTTGGGGATCCCGGTCGAACCAGAAGTATATTGCAAATAAGATAACGGTTGGCTTGGTGTAATATCACTAATTTCAGTCAAGGGTGTTTCTATGAGTTGTTCAAAGGTCAACAATTCACCGCTAAAATTAAATTCACTGCCATCAAAATACGCTCTGGTAGTATCAATGTCTTGAGATAGACAAATAGCTGCTGTGGCCTGACAATTATTGACGACAGCATCAGTTCGGGAATGTTTATCTTTTAGTCTCGCAGGATATAGCGGCACAGCTACACGATCGGCAAACAAACAACCAAAAAATCCGGCAATGTAACCTAACCCGTTCGGCAACAACAATGCCACTCTGTCACCACGATCACCGATACTATTCAATCCGGCAGCTACTTGTCTGGACTTTTGTTCAAGTTCAGCAAAAGTCAATTCTACCTTGGTTTGACCATTGTCTTGAATAAACACAAACGCAATACCATCCGGATTTTGTTGCGAACGATAAAGCAGCTGATCAATAATAGTGTTGTTTTCAGAACTTCTACTAATCGAGCTTAAATTATTGGCATTCATTGATAAATCCTAAGAACTAAGTTCACGAATATTCAGGAACTTATGTCTAGTCAATTACATTATTATTTAACGCTTTTTTGAAAACTATAAACTGAACCCAAATCCATAATTTGAGTCAATTCATCCAAGGCAGTCCAAGATTCTCTGGCCAACAAGGGATCTTGCAAATCGACCGGAGCTAGTTTGTCTCTAAAATGTTTTTCAACCCAACTGGTCAGCCGTTTATATAACGATTCAGATAACAATGTGCTGGGATTTACTCCCGTTAACGCATTTTCATCCATCACCATCCTAAACCTCAAACAAGCAGGTCCTCCGCCATTAGCCATGCTTTGATTTAGGTCAACAAACAACAGTTGGTTAATAGGATTGTCTCGGCTAACCACTTCCTGAAGGTAATGATAAACATTGTCGTTTTCACGACACTCAACGGGTAAAATCAACGTCATTGAACCGTCAGGTAATGAAATCAATTGAGAATTAAACACATAGGTACTGAGCGCTTCACCGAGAGTGACCTCACTTTCAAGTGCTTTGATCAGATGAAAAGGAGTGTCCTGACCCATCATTTGGTGAATCTGGTCTAATACCGCGTCACTATTTATGAATGCTTTTTCATGATAAAACATTACATTACGGTTATTCACAGAGATCACATCATTATGAAAAACCCCCTCTTCTATCGCTTCAGGGTTTTGTTCAATAAACAGGGTTTTGTTGGCATCTAACAGGTGTAATCTGGAAATTGACTTGGAAGCAGCCAACGTTTGTCGCGCTATGCTCTTGGTTTCGCGACCCCGGCGTCCGTAAACAAAAACCTCTATGGCTTTTTCATGGTATTGCTGACATATGCGCAAATGGTTGGCGGCACCTTCATCCCCCAAAAAGGCTACCGCTGGTAGGGCTTTATGATGGACGAAATAATGCGGATCACGAAAAATCAACTTAAGAAATTCGCCACTGGCATTGGTTTCTAAAGAACGATGGAACTGGCTGGAAAGATTGGCCGGTGTCACATGAATTTTTCCGTCAGCAGTATCAGAGGCCGGAGAAATAGTAGCTGAATTTGCCGTCCACATGGCTGATGAAGAATAACATGACCTAAAAACTCTCGGGCTTTCAACAGATGCTTTTGCAATCAAGACTTCGTCTGTGCCACTAAATCCCAGATCACGTAGCGTATTCAGGTCAGGTCTTTCCTGAGGCGGAAAAACCCCTTGAACTAAACCCAAATCATGCATGAGTTTCATTTTTTTTAATCCTTGCAATGCAGCCAATTTGGGATTAGAAATACTATTTTTGTTGGAGTAAGAGGCAACGTTACCGCTACCCAACCCCGAATAGTTATAGCTTGGACCAACCAATCCATCAAAATTAACTTCTGTCATCCGCATAACATTTAGTTCCTACCGTTACTTACCACAGTGTTAGCAAAAACCTATTGGCACTACAACAAATTTCATTTTATTCTTCACAGTTTTGCTAACAGTACCAATCCTTTACCTAACTTAGCCTATCAACCTACACTTCAATAAAACAAAGGTATCCAGAGTTTATGATGTTGAATATTCCAATGGAATAATAGTCCAAATTCGTGACAATTCTATTTTTTATAATAAAAAAAACCTTTTGTGCTAATTCCAACTTTTCTGGCGAATCTCAGGATCGCTGCTAAACTTCTGGACCAGCAATCAAGAGCTTTAGAGAGAATTTATCGTGTTTAAAACATCCCCCTTTATGAAGCGAACATTGATATTTATAGGTATCCCCATACTTGTTTCAATAGCCGTAGCCATCAAATATGTATATGGCAGTTTGAAAGTTGAGTCCGTCTATGTGGTCAAAAAAGGTCTGCAAGGTTTAGACAAAATCGTGCAAGTTACTCGTGATGACAAGGGAGCCTTGTTCATCAAAGGTGAAACGGATAAAGATGTTTATTTTGCTTTAGGTTTTGCCCATGCTCAGGATCGAATGTGGCAGCTTGAATTACAACGCAGAATAGCCAAAGGTACTCTAAGTGAAATTTTCGGTCGCGAATCACTCAATAGGGATATTTGGATGCGTACCCTAGGGCTGGCTGAAGCGGCTAAATCAGCTTGGACGGCGATTAGCCCACAAACTAAATCTGCCTTGACCGCCTATACCAATGGGATTAACGCCTGGCTTGAATCCAACCCTGCGTTGTCACCTGAATTTATGCTGCTTGAAAACAAACCGGAACCTTGGACCGAACTGGATTCACTCTCATGGATGAAAGTATTCTCATTAAACCTCGCCGCCAACATGTGGAACGAACTAGCCAATATGGCCGCTGGTCAATCGCTAACCCAAGAACAAGCTGCCGATATTCTCAAAACATACCCTGAAACAGGTCCCGTAACTATACCCAATACTACAGCCAACCAGCTACCGCAACCAGATAAAAATAAACGTTTAGAAAAGGCACAACATATTGTTGCCCAACTGTTTAAAATTAAGCAATCGATGGAAAAAGAACTGGCTATCGGCGGCAAATATGTTGGTAGTAATGCTTGGGTGGTTTCCGGTAAACTGACTGACAATGGTCAGCCAATTCTGGCTAACGACCCTCATATGGGCATCCAAATCCCGGCCCTTTTTTATTTTGCTTCACTCAAGGGGGATAAACTCGATGTATCAGGCATGACGCTAGTCGGATTACCTGTGGTGATATTTGGTCGCAATAAAGACATAACTTGGGGCGGCACCAATATGTTTGCCGATACTCAAGACTTGTATTTTGAACAAACCAATGGCGAAAATGCTGCCGAATATCGCGTTGGTGACCAATGGGAAAAGTTCGACACCCACAAAGAGATTATCCATGTTAAAGCACCCTTTCCCCAGTTTTTACGACCCAAACTAAAACCTGTCGAGATTCAAGTACGTAAAACCCATAACGGTCCTGTTGTTTCAGACGCAAGTGGAATGTTCGACCAACCCATCTCACTAAAATGGACGGCATTGGAAGATAACGATACAACACTTGAAGGTTTTTACCGACTTGGTTATGCAACCGACTGGAATAGCTTTAAAGCAGCCATGAAATACCATGTGGCGCCTGCATTAAACATGCTTTATGCCGACACAAATAACAACATCGGATTTTTGGGGATTGGTAAGATACCGGTGCGAAGTCTGGGTGAAGGTCAATTCCCTACTGTTGCCTGGAATGGTCTAAACAAGTGGACAGGTTACATTCCTTTTGATCAATGGCCATACAGTTATAATCCGGATCAGGGATATCTGGTATCGGCAAACAACAAAAATGTTAATTCCGACTACCCCTATTTCATTTCACATGACTGGGCTCCATCGACACGAGCCGAGCGTATTGAGCAGCTATTAACCGCACCAGATGCAGTATTGAATATTGAATATATGAAAAAAATACAAGCCGATACCTTTGATATCAGTGCCACCAAACTGCATAAAACACTATCCGCATACAAACCACAAGATGAACGTCAAACCGAGGCGATTAATTTGATAAAGGTCTGGAATTTGGATATGGCCATTGACCAATCTGCAGCAAGCATATTTTACGTATGGACAAGACACCTTCGCACCCACCTGTTTTCAGATGAATTAACAAGTTCCTGGAACCAAAAATCGCAAGTAATTATTTTCGATAATTTTATTGCCGAGGTCTCTTATGATCAAATCAACAAAGTCTTGACCGACACAACTCCTAACTGGTGTGACGATGTTAATACTGACATAACAGAGAGCTGCGAAACGGTCTTGTCGAACTCATTGAACGACGCACTTAATGAATTGGATCGGTTTGGAGGGTCAGATATGGACGACTGGCAATGGGGTGGGCTACATATAGCAGTATACCGCCACACCCCTTTTAGCGGTCAGAACCTACTTGACAAGATGTTCGAACGACGAATCGCTAATGGAGGATCACCTAACACCGTCAATTCCGCCAGTGCCTACTACAACAAAACAGAAGGCTATGAACAGGGATCAGGCGCCACGTTCAGACAAATTGTACAGATGAACAAGAAAAAAACGCGACACTTATATATGAATTCCACAGGTCAGTCTGGACATTTTCTGAGCCCTTATTATGACAATATGATAGAGCCTTTTCAAAATGTCCATTATTTTGAAGCTGGCGAATTGAAGCCCGGTACAACCACCGACACCTATAAACTTAAACCGGAATAATGTAAGGGACCTAAACAACATGAAATTATTTGGTACATTTACTGAATTTGCACCCAACAAAGTGTTTTTGTCCATTACCATAGGAGCCATGGCTGGTATTTGTTATGCCATGTTAATTCCAATAGTGATCAGCAGTTTACCTACAGAGGTTGGTGCACTGGTCAATGCAACCAGTGACACTGAAAGTTTTCTGTTTTTTGATGTTAGTCGCTATAAATTTGCCTCGGTGTTTTTTATCTGCTGCCTGGGGATTTTAACAACCCAAACATTATCACAAATCCTGCTGGTACAAGTTGGTATGGACGTTACCACTGATCTGCGAGTACGTATTTACAAGCGTATCAGCAAGGCACCAATAGCAGATTTGGAAAGACTTGGCTCTGCCAAATTGATGGCCACCATTACCACAGATGTTAACCGGGTGGTCATGGGAGCAAAAACCCTGCCTGACCTGCTAATATCAGGGGTAAGTTTGATGGGAATATTGAGTTATTTGCTGTATTTAAATGTTGAAGTGTTTTTTTATGCGATTGGTGCAATTCTGTTCGGTTCAATCACATACATGATCCCCATGTACATCGGTAGTTTGTACTTTAGACGTGGCAGAGACAGTATCGACAAACTGCACGAGGCAATAAGAGGGCTGATTCATGGAACCAAAGAGCTGAAACTCAACAAGGCTAAACGTACTGCCTATTTTGAAGACCATTTATTAAAACATGAATATTCGGTTTTGAGCAATGAAAAACGGGGGAGTATCATAGTAACCACCGCGATTAACTACGGTGATTTAATCAGCTTTTTCGTTATCGGTTTTGTTGCGTTTATATTTATAAGCTACAACAGCATGGCCAACGACAAGTTGGCCGCTGTGATCATGGCACTGTTATACTTATCTACACCTGTTGCTAAAATACTCAATGCGTTACCACAAATATCCGTGGCCAATATTTCCTTAGCAGCAATCAATAATATTTTTAACAGTTTACCGGAAGAAAAAGCCAATGAAGAATTAATTGAGCAAAAAAACTGGCAAACATTAAGTCTCCGAGGCATTGAATACCACTACGAAGATGCCAACAGTACTTTTAACCTTGGTCCTCTGGATTTTGATATTCACAAAGGTGAAGTTACCTTTATCATTGGCGGCAATGGTTCTGGCAAATCAACACTCAGTAAAATTATTTCTTTGTATTACCAACCAACTCATGGCGATATCTATTTCGGTCCCAACCGCGTGACGGACGAATCGCTCAACAGTTGCCGGGAATATATTTCAGCCATATTTACCGATTATTATCTATTTAACAGCATATTGGGTGAGTTTAGCGAAGAAGACCAGATACAACTGGACAAATTTATGAAAGAGCTGGCTCTAGACACCAAAGTAACCGTTAAAGACGGTGAATTCTCAACAATATCCTTATCAGATGGTCAAAAGAAACGTTTGGCGTTACTGGTATCATACATTGAAAACAGGGACATGTATTTGTTTGACGAATGGGCCGCGGATCAAGATCCAATGTTTAAAGAGACCTTCTATCATCAAATTTTGCCCAAACTTAAAGCTCAGGGCAAAGCGGTACTTGTTATAAGCCACGATGACCGTTATTTTGATATTGCAGATCGGGTTATCACCCTTGAAGAAGGTAAAATCAAATCGATTATGAACAACAAAGGCGAACACCTAACAATACTGGAAAATGTGGTATAGCAAACGAGGGGTTTAAATTTTGGACGTTAAAAGAAACAAATCATCGAAAAACACACCGAAGTGGCAAAAAGCACTCATTATCGCTGCCGTATGTCTGGGCGTGTTAAGTTACTGGAAAATGAGTAACAATGAGAGCACGTCGTTACGAATGAATGATATATTGTTAAGCAAAGTGAGAAAAGGTGATCTGGCTGTTGAAGTCACAGGTTACGGAAGTTTACAGTCCAAAGTTCAACAATTGATCACAACCCAGACACCTGCAACCATCGAAAAGATCATTTTAAAACCTGGTGCAGTGGTTACCCCTGATAAAGTGATCATGATCTTGAATAACCCGGAACTAAATCAAGAAGTAGAAAAGACCCGCCTTGAGCTTGCACAAGTCAAGGCCAACCTGAGAAAACTCAGGAGTAACCAAAAACGTGAGTTACTAAATGAAAAAGAAAACTTTCAGGAAATCCGTTCGCAATACGAAGGAGCCAAACTAACATTGAATGCAGAATTGCAAATGTCTAAGTTTGGTATCACATCTGCAATTAAAGTAAAAAAAGCACAACTGTTAGAAAAACAATTGTCTCAACGGATCAATATCCTTAAAGAAAAATCCGTTCAGTTGGATATAATCCATCAAGAAGATGCCAATATAGAATTGGAAGCCATTAAACTCAAACAAATTGAGTTAGACAATATAAGTGCCCGGCTGGATCGGTTAATCGTTAAGGCAAGAATTGAAGGTGTGTTACAAAGCCTTTCTGTTGAATTAGGTCAAAGTGTTATCCGCGGACAAACTCTGGCGATGGTAGGCAGTACCAAAGAACTGATCGCCATGATCAAAGTATCTCAGGGGCAAGCACAAAAAATACAACCCGGTCAAAAAGCAATTATTGATACCCGTACCAGTAAAATTGAAGGTATAGTTGCCAGAGTCGACCCTACGGTTGTGAACAACACGGTAAATGTTGAGATTAACCTACCGAAAAATCTGAGTGCAGATGCCCGACCACAACTAAATGTAGACGGCACTATTGTGATCCAGAGTCTCAAAAATATCTATTACATAGAAAAACCGACCAATGCAGCCGAAGGGCGTAACAGCAGCTTGTTTAAACTCAACGACTCACTGGACGGTGCAGAAGCGGTAGCCGTTAAGTTTGGTGTTATATCTGGTCGCTATATTCAGTTAGTTTCACCGTCAAGCGAAAATGATACATATATAATTTCAGATACCAGCGCTATTTTGACCAATAGCGTTGATATTTCTCAGTAATTAAAGACACAGACTAATTAATATGAACAAATGGTTTATCATCCCAAAACCAAATAGAAACGCCGAATTAAGATTATTCTGTTTTCCCTATGCGGGCGGTAGTTCTACAACTTATTTACCTTGGGTAAATGATTTACCTGATAATGTAGAACTCATTATTGTTCAACCGCCAGGACGAAATAACAGAATGTTTGAACCAATGCATTCGAATATGACTGACTTAGTTAACGAATTAATACCTATTATTCCAAGACTACTAAATAAACCTTATATTTTTTTCGGTCATAGTTTAGGCAGTAGAATAGCATTCGAACTATTGACTCAGTTACAAATGCTTAACCATCCACTACCACAGCATTTTATTGCCTCAGGTAGCAGGGGAGCACAAGTTCCATCTACCAAAAAACCAACTCATCATCTACCCCATGATGAATTTATTGCCGAACTTCAAGATTTGAATGGCACACCGCAAGCTGTTTTAGAAAATCAAGAATTGACGGAATTATTTCTTCCTTTACTCAGAGCTGATTTCAAAATATCCGAAACATACTGTTATTCAGGAAAAATGATTTTGGACTGTAAAATATCTGTATTAAGTGGGGAAGATGATATTGACATTACTTTAGCTAACCTACAAAGCTGGGGGGATTTATTTACCGAAGAGGTCGAAATACATTATTTGTCTGGAGGTCACTTTTTTATAGAAAGTCATCGCGAAAATGTTCTAGAAATAGTAAATAGTATTATTGCTAAATATTGGAGAGCATAAAAAAGTTGGGGCAAATTAATAAAATTATGCTGCCAACGGTATATGGTTCTCTTCTGTTTCTCTCGTTGAATTTTCTATTTTTAAACCGGGATACCATCGTTCAAACGTACTTTTCAAATCACCATCAAGTACCGCTATTCGAGTTTGTAAAAGATAGTGAGCACCTTTATGATCCCATTGCATCTGCTGTTTCTTTACCATTCGCTTGGCAATGACTTGGTTAATTGTTGATTCAACAAATGCGGTTGATATTGTTTCATTATAACGGTACAACTCGCCATAATTAGGTATCATGCCTTGGTTGTTACCAATGTAAGTAACCATATCTATCAGGTGATTATAGAACTTTTTTCTTTTCCCGTAGTGTAATTCATTATCGTCACACAAATCACTACAGTTCTCTATTTTATCTAATGAACGCTCAACATTTCCATGCCAGAGAGGAATCGTCATAACTTTAGTTTTAAGAGGTTATAATCTATACTGTGGTGACATGAACTTGATTGAGTGAATTTAAAATGAGAAAAGGCTGTCGCATACTATTTGAATCTTATGATTTGGATGATCCTAATGTAGTTTTGAGTCACTCCATCATTCAAAATTATTCGTAATTATTCAGCGTAATTTCCCTCATCTGCGTGGATCGCCGGTTTTCTCTGACAAACAGGCATACAACATTCTCGC
>JABSOJ010000138.1 GCA_013216005.1 Alteromonadaceae bacterium
TTTTATAACTAGTGTTCGTCCAGAAACGGATCGTGGCGAGGACGATCCAATGACACTAGATGTGCTCTACAAGAGTTAGGCGTTTATTCATTCTAAATAACTGTATCTTGTGGTGCACAGCTCGTATCCGTGGGACATCCGCAGTAGACATCCGTTTTGGGATGGACACTAACAAAATCTAGCTCTTAGACATTAACCTACAAGCTCTTTTGCTTTTTCTAATGACGCATTATCATTAAAAGAAACACAAACTATTGATTTATCAATACGTTTCAATAAACCTTGTAAAACTTTACCCGGACCAGTTTCTATTACTGAATCAATGCCCATGGAGGAGAATTTATTAACTGTTTCTGTCCAACGAACTGGACTATATAACTGTCTTACCAATGCATCTTTAATTGCTGATGCTGATGTTTGAGCAATCACATCAACATTATTTATTACTGGTATATTAGGTTCGTTAAATTCAATAGCCTTTAGTTCTATCGCTAATTGTTCAGCAGCTGGCATCATTAGAGCGCAGTGAGAAGGAACACTTACGGGTAAAGGTAAAACACGTTTTGCTCCTGCTTCTTTACACAACAATCCAGCACGTTCAACTGCATTTTTATGACCGGCAATTACAACTTGTCCCGGTGAATTAAAATTAACGGCTGAAACTACCTCTTTTTCTTGAGCATTCGTACATGCGTTAATAATATCTTGATCCGCTAATCCAATAATTGCAGACATAGCACCAACACCTTCTGGCACACATGCTTGCATAACTTCTCCGCGTTTTTCTACTAACTTAACGCCTTCGCTTAAACTTAAAACACCGGAGCAAACCAAAGCGGAATATTCACCTAAACTATGCCCGGCAAGTACAGAAGGAGTTATTTGAGAGGTAGACTGCCACAAACGCCATAAAGCAACACTCGCTGTTAATAAAGCTGATTGAGTAAAATTCGTTTGATTAAGCTTTTCAGCTGGTCCAACAGAAATTAACTGCCAAAGGTCATAACCTAAAACTTCAGAGGCTTCGATAAATGTTTGTTGAACAATATTATGTTCAACAAAATCGGCAAGCATAGCTATGGCTTGAGAGCCTTGCCCCGGAAAAACAAAGGCTAAGTTATTCTTCATTTTTGCACCTAATATTTGGTTATTGAATCGTTTTTGTAAAAAACAAAATATTATCTCAGATTGGTTTTATCTCATCTTTTACGGAATAAATTACTATTAATCTATTACTACGTATTAGCGTGTTAAAGCTCAAAGTTTTGTCAATCAGTTTACTTAATACAATTATTTAGACATTAAACTTTGTTCCAATTTTATTTTTATTTTATCTGGAACTTGTCTTTCAACTTCTTTTACCGCCTCCACTATGGCACTCAAAAAAGCAGTCGAATTAGCATTACCGTGGCTTTTGACTACAATACCGCGTAATCCTATCAAACTTGCACCATTATACTGGTCGGGGTTCAAAGGTTTAAAAATTTTTATTAAGGTAGATGTTAATAATCTACCCAAAATTATCGTGAATAGATTACGGGATAAGCTTTGATTTAATTTGTTATAAACCATTCTAGCTACACCTTCACAGGTTTTTAAAGCAACATTACCAACAAAACCATCACAAACAATAACATCCGCTTTATTGGTAAAAATATCATTCGCTTCAACAAAGCCTATGTAATTAATATTATTATTATCAGATAAACGTGCTGCGGTTTTTTTTATGTGTTCACTGCCTTTAATTTCTTCTTCGCCCATATTCAGCAGCGCTATTTTAGGTTTTGATATACCATCCACTTCTTCTGCCATAACAGAGCCCATAACAGCAAATTGATACAACACATTTGAATCACAAAAAACATTAGCACCTAAATCAAGCATAAAAACATGCTGTTCTTCATTATGAGTAGGTAATGATGAAATGAGTGCTGGTCGTTCTACGCCAGGTAGCGTTTTTAATACATAATGTGCCGTAGCAAAAAGTGCTCCGGTATTTCCGGCGCTCACGCAAGCTTGAGCTTTACCTTCTTTCACTAAATCTAACGCTTTACGCATTGAAGAGTTTTTCTTGAAACGAAGTGCAAAAACAGGTTTGTCGTCCATGTTGACGGTTTCAGTTGTTGGATGAACCGTTAATTGAGAATGCGGATAATTTTTGAATTTTTTTAATTCACGGTTGATAATGTTTTCATCACCACAAAGAATTAAATGCAAATAGGGGAATTGGCGCAAAGCCTGTATTGAAGCAGGAATAGTTATATGGGGGCCTTTATCGCCCCCCATAACATCTAACGCTATAGTTAGACTATTCAACGTTAATCGCTTACTTTTAATTTAGCTGGCGATTACTTTTACACCTTTGTAAAAGCCATCCGCTGTTATGTGATGACGACGGTGAGTTTCACCTGATACTGGATCTACTGATAAATTTTCAGCTGTTAATGCATCGTGTGAACGACGCATGCCACGTCTTGAACGAGACTTCTTGCTTTTTTGAACTGCCATTGGCTGACTCCTAAAATCATTTGTTTAGCTAAAATTAGCTACTTGAGTTGTTTTAATACATCAAATGGATTCGGTTTTTCAAGCTCATCAGGCAACTGACCCCAAACACTGTCAGCAGAAGCTTGACAATCTTTAAGTTCATGCCGAGGAATTAATGGAATTTCGAGGATTAACTCTTCTTCTACTAATTCACGCAAGTTCACTTCACCATTCTCATCTAAATCTATTGCGTCATAATATGACGGCAATTCAGCAAGTGCATCCTCATCTTTTACAGGGCTAAAAGTAAAACTTGCCTCTAATTCCTGTTCAAATGGTTCATTACATCGCTGACAGATTAATGTGCTTAACGCCGATACTTTTCCTGACATTACTACCAAGCCAAGTTCATCCACACTAAAATTTACACTAACCTGAACTTGCCCGCTACATGTTTTGCATGCATCAAGCAATCTATTCATTCCCGACAATTCAAAAAGTCCTGCGCACTCCAGCCGACGCTGAGCACTCTTGTACGGGTCTATCGTTATCGGAAGTTTAAGATTTTTCATAAGGCGCGCATAATAATGTGCCTGTCGGCATGTGTCAAAAGAAAATTGGCTTATTTGCTTTAAAAATACAAGATAGCCCTTATATTAGCAGTAAATAGATTACTTTTTGAGTATTTCACATGAAAACATTAGTTTTAGGTTCAACATCACCTTTTCGTAAAACGCTGTTAGAAAAATTAAATTTACCTTTCGAATGCGCAAAACCCAATATAGACGAAACAGCAAAATTAAATGAATCTCCACAAGTATTAGTAGAACGTCTGGCCATTGAAAAAGCAAAAGCAGTTGCCTCACAATATCCTGATGCCCTAATTATTGGCTCAGACCAAGTAGCTGTTTGTGATGGTCAAATTTTGGGAAAACCACATAACTTCGAAAATGGTGTAAAACAGTTAACTCAATTTAGTAACAAAGCCGTAATATTTTATACTGGGCTTTGCGTATACAACAGTAGTACAAATCAAGTGCATTCTTTGGTTGAACCCTTCAATGTACATTTTAATGAATTGACATTAGCGGATATTGAACGTTATCTACAAGCGGAACAGCCCTATAACTGTGCCGGAAGTTTTAAAAGTGAAGGTTTAGGTATTTGTCTTTTCAATAAACTTGAAGGTGATGATCCTAACAGTTTAATTGGTTTACCTTTGATCAAACTTGTTAGTTTACTTAAATTACACAATGTGGATGTTTTAGCGCAGCAATAATTGATAAAATGAATATAACTAGTGTTCAGCCAGAAACAAATGTCTACTGCGGACTTCCCACTGGCACAATCTAAACACCACTAGATAAGGTTATTTAGAATGACTAAACGCCCAACGCTAGTAACCTTTATATTGCACCATTGGATCACCCTCGCTACGACCCTATTTCAGGACGAACACTAGCAGCGTTAACAAAACAGCTTACAAAAGATAAGTGAGGTGTTATTTGATTAATAACTTTTCAAGTTCAATTAAAGAACCGACCAATGCTATGGGTTTATATTTAGATAATACTTGAGCATCATGAACACCATGAGTAACACCGATACTATCAATACCAGCTTGCTGAGCCATGAATAAATCATGACTCGTATCTCCTATCATTAAAGCTTCATCAGGCAAAACATTAAGTTCATCTAATAAACTGAATAACATCTGAGGATCAGGCTTTGACAATGCTTCATCAGCACAACGAGACGCATGAAAATATCCCTGTGTCTGGGTTTCAGTCATAACGCGATTCAAGCCCCTTCTACCCTTACCTGTTGCTACTGCAAGTAACTTTTGATTTTGCCGTAATGCTTTTAACAATCCAATAGCATTTGCAAACAGTGTTGTAGGTACATCATTGTGTTCAGTAAACTGTCGCCTGTATGCTTCTATCACTAATTTTTCCTGAGCTTGCGTTCGCTCTTGAAATAACAATTCAACAGCTTTAGGCATACTCAAACCAATAATTTGTTTAGTTTGCTCATTCGTTGGAATATTTAATGAAGCAATTTTTGCCGCCGCTTGCATTGAAGATGTAATTCTTGCGATTGAATCCATTAAGGTTCCATCCCAATCAAAAATAATCAATTTATATTTGTCCATTACTCGTTCCTTGTATGTCTTCGCTGATCTTATTCTTCAATAATTTTCGGATAGCTTTTTAAGTACTTTTTGCAAACTGGGCTCAAGTGGCGCTTCAATCTTCAAACGTTCTTCTGTCAAAGGATGATTGAATTCAATACTGGCGGCATGTAAAAATAGTCTTTTAAGACCAAGTTCTTTCATCTGCTGGTCAAAATTTTCATCACCGTATTTTGCATCACAAGCAATTGAATGGCCTTTAACCTGACAATGTACTCTTATTTGATGAGTTCTACCCGTTACAGGAAATGCTCGAACTAACGTTGCATTTTTGTAATGTTGCAAGACTTTAAACCGTGTTTCAGATTCTTTCCCGTCTATATTATCAACAACGACTACCCGTTCACCGGATTTTAAATCATTTTTTTTCAATCCTTCAGTTACTTTAGTGATCTTGGATGACCAACGTCCTTTAACTAAAGCATGATAAAACTTTTGTACTTTCTTATTACGTAATTGCTCATGTAAGTGACGTAACGCAGAACGTTTTTTAGCAACAACCAGACAACCGGATGTATCTCGATCAAGTCTATGCACAAGTTCAAGCATACGAGCGTCAGGCCTTAATGCTCTTAACGCTTCAATTAAACCGAAACTCAAACCACTACCACCATGAACTGCCATACCCGAAGGTTTGTTTATAACAATTAAAC
Source organism: Alteromonadaceae bacterium (assembly GCA_013216005.1). Taxonomy (GTDB): domain Bacteria; phylum Pseudomonadota; class Gammaproteobacteria; order Enterobacterales; family Alteromonadaceae; genus JABSOI01. The sequence continues at coordinate 5,332 of JABSOJ010000138.1, forward strand.
GTTCATCTTCAAATAATATTTGTGACTCTAAATTAGCAACAATATTAAGCTTAATTGGAACAGTATCTGTTCTTTCAGAAACACGAATTGGTGCAACCCGAATGATATCTTCTGGCACTAATTTATAAACAGGTTTTGTACGCTTTTTGTTGACTCGAATTTCACCTTTACGTAATAAACGGTATATATGACTTTTAGGTACACCCTTTAATGTTTTTAATAAAAAATTATCAATTCGTTGGCCAGCATCTTCACTATCAATAGTAATAAATCTGACTTTGGGCTTTTCGCCATCTATTTGTTTAGTATCTTTCATGCGGCGCAGTTTAATACCAATTATTATAATTAGCTACATTATACCCAAACTACTTACAAATTGACGAAGTATTCAAATCGATTAAATAAATCAAAACTGTATCGCTTTCAAAAAATAATAACGGAATAGTTTGTAAACTTAAATACAGCTCCTTTTTTATGAATACAGCCAAAATATTTTTCATAAAATAAATAATTCCCATTTTAAGTTAATTAAAACCGCTATTTAATTGCCTTATGACTAAATATAATGGGATAATGCATAAGTTACTACTAAGCTTAAAAAGCGGTAACAATAAATAACGAAGCTCTGAACGAACCGTAAGAGACAAACTGCGGCCACATTAGTATGCACATAAATAATAACCAAAGTTATTAAAGACATATTAAAAGAATGGCCTGTTGCAACATTCGACGCGTGTAACTTGTCGAAGAAAACGCATAAACAGCTTGCCCAGCAATAAAGAGCAATTTGCAATCACACTAAGAATGGCAAAATAACATTTTTCGATTAGCTGATATTAAGGTGAAAACAAGACTAAAAATTAGTCCACCAATATTAGTAATTACCGTTATTTTTCCTACTTAGTAATCGCACAGCACGCATGCTGAGCATAAAGACAAATATTACGTTATGGTGATTTATCATCGTAATTAGATTGAACAATCAGATTTTTAACAGCTTATTGCGTTTTTATACAACGCTCTAGGGTTGACAACCGTGAGGCTGACAAACAGCTGTTACCATAGCAAAAGATTGCTTTATGCTGTCAGAAAATGATGTGTTGTGACTAAAATATGAGTCACAAAAAATATGAAACGTATGTTAATTAATGCTACCCAATCGGAAGAGTTGCGTGTAGCACTTGTTGATGGTCAACAGTTGTATGATTTAGATATTGAAAGTCCTGGCCACGAACAAAAAAAATCAAATATTTATAAAGCAAAAATCACCCGTATAGAACCCTCTTTAGAAGCTGCATTTGTAGATTATGGCGCAGACCGCCATGGTTTCCTACCAATGAAAGAAATTGCACGTGAATACTTCCCTAAAGGATATACCTTTCAGGGTCGACCTAACATCAAGGAAGTATTACGCGAAGGTCAAGAAGTCATTGTTCAAATTGATAAAGAAGAACGCGGTCAAAAAGGTGCGGCTTTAACCACTTTTATCAGCTTAGCAGGCAGTTATTTAGTGTTAATGCCCAATAATCCTCGTGCTGGCGGAATATCTCGCCGTATTGAAGGTGATGAACGCACAGAATTAAAAGCTTCTTTAAATAAATTAGAACTCCCTAAAGGCATGGGTTTAATCGTTCGTACCGCTGGTGTTGGTAAAGCTTACGATGAATTAGCTTGGGATTTAAGTGTTCTTTTAAATCATTGGAATGCCATTTCAGATGCTGCAGCCAGTAAAAATGCACCTTTTTTAATTCATCAGGAAACCAATGTTATTTTACGGGCGATTCGTGATTACCTTAGACGCGATATTGGTGAAGTTTTAATTGACCGACCTAAAATTTTTGAAAGTGTTAAAAAACATATTGAATTAGTACGTCCTGATTTTCTTAATAAAGTAAAATTATATGAAAGTGATGTACCTCTATTCACTCATTACCAAATTGAAACACAAATAGAGACAGCATTTAAACGAGAAGTTCGTTTACCATCCGGAGGGTCGATCGTTATTGATCCTACCGAAGCAATGACATCAATTGATATCAACTCTGCCCGAGCAACCAAAGGGAGCGATATTGAAGAAACAGCCTTTAATACCAACCTAGAAGCAGCAGAAGAAATTGCCCGTCAACTTAGATTGCGTGATTTAGGTGGTTTAGTTGTTATCGATTTCATCGATATGACACCAGTCAGACATCAAAGGGAAGTTGAAAACAGAATGCGTGATGCAGTTCGTCAAGACAGAGCCCGCATCCAATTAGGCAGAATTTCCCGCTTTGGTTTACTGGAAATGTCTCGTCAACGCCTTCGTCCATCAATTGGAGAAACCAGCCAAGGTGTTTGCCCACGATGTAATGGTACAGGTCATGTACGTGGTGTAGAGTCCTTAGCTTTATCTATTCTGCGTTTAATGGAAGAGGAAGCAATTAAAGAGCATACTTTACACGTACAAGCTCAAGTTCCAGTTCCAGTAGCAACTTATCTGCTCAATGAAAAACGCCGTTCGGTTATGCATATCGAAAAACATCATGGCGTGCACGTATTGATCATTCCTAACCCTCATATGGATACACCTCAATATGAAGTTATCCGGGTTAAAAAAGACGAAACCACTTCAGAAGCTAGCTACGATTTACCAATAACTCAGGCAACGACTGAAGAAGCCGTTATGCCTAAGTTTATTAAAGATGAAGCTAATAAACGCGATGCACCAATGCTTCAGGGCATGTCCTCTCCTAAAGCACCAGAAGTAAAAGCAAGTTCAAGTAATAATCTGACTGTAGAGAAACCAAGTGCTAATGCTTCATCTGGCGGTTTGTTAGCAGGTCTATTTACATGGATTAAAGGTTTATTCAACGAAGGAACTGAAGAAGTAAAAGTTGAATCTGTACAACCAACCAGTTCAAATAAACCTAAACATGACAATAACCGACGTCCAAATAAAGGCCGTCAACCACAACGTAGAGGCAATCGCAACGACAATAAACCTGCTAACAAAGCAGAAATCAATGAATCAAGCGAAACCAAAACAACGAAACCTAATCGTAAACCTCAACAGGACAGAGTACAAAAACCTAAAGAGGAAAAAGTCGCTGAACGCAGACAACGCAGACAACGCCGAAATAATCGTAAAAAAATACGTGTTGCTGATAGTGAACAAAATGCACCACAGAATCAAGAACAAGTAAATATAGATGTTGCTAAAGATGCATCCCCTACGACGAATGAAAAGTCGGTTGAAGTGCAAACAGATAATGTTCAATTAGAACAAAATCAATCAACAGATAATCAGTCGGATAATCCGAAACGTACAGATCGTCCAAGAAATCGTCGTTCTCCACGTCACTTACGTTCTCATGGTCAACGTCGTCGTTCAGAAACCGATAATGAACAAAATAAATCACAGGTATCGGTGGAAACATCATTAGAATTAATTGATCCTGTTGAAGTTCGTTATCCACACGCACAAGATGAAGTACAACAAGATTTACCTCTGGAAAATGTAAGTAATGAAAATGTTGAAGCTTCAACTATTACTCAAGAAGCCCCTGTAGCTGTTCAACCTGAAGCAGTTGAACCTGTAACAGTTGAACCTGAAGCAGTTGAACCTGAAGCAGTTGAACCTGTAACAGTTGAACCTGTAACAGCTGAACCTGAAGTAGCGGAATCTTTAACTACACAAGAAACTGACGAAATAGAGGTTACAGAACAACTTTCTCTTGATGTTAGCCCCGTAGAAACAACTAGCACATCAACAGAAAAATTAACTATTGAAGAAACTAATGTTGCTACTGAAACAACAGCCATAAAGAAAGTTAAAACTGATGCTGATGCTAAAGCAAAAAGAACAGCAAAAGCTAAAATAAAAAATATCAAGGTTAAACCTAGCCGTGCTGGAAAGTCATCAGCACCAATGACAAAACCTGAAACGGTTAATACAGTGCAAGAAATTCCTACTGCATCTTTAGCCAAAGAAGATCGTCAAACTCATGACCATTCAAGAAGAACGGCTGTGATATCTGATGCTGTTAGTCGAAGCAATTCTGGTCCATTCAAGCCTGCTTAATTAAACTACTGACACGCTATCACCTAGTGTCTACAGTACAAAAAAGCCAGTCAAATGACTGGCTTTTTTTATTAAATTTCCTCATTGATTATAAAGATATTAATCAATAAAAACTTCTAAATCAGCAATGCAAATTACATCAACAACAGTTACTATCGAATTATCGGGATCATAAACACTATTACGAAACGAAAACCATAATTCATTTATCCTGAAATCGAGAAAATGACTCCTTGATGTTTCAATAAAATCAATTATACCAATTATCATAAATAACTGGTCTGTTTTCAGTGAGGATAAAATTTTCAAGAACAAGGCGTTTGATTGACCAATAGCTGGCTATTGGGATTGAAAACAACGCAGTTATTGGATATTTAGACCATCTAACTGTCATTCCGCACATAAATAATTAATTTAAATTTTATTAAACTAATGTTGCATATATAAAATTTTATTTATAAA
>JABSOJ010000139.1 GCA_013216005.1 Alteromonadaceae bacterium
GGTTTGAACTCATGTAAATTAACAGAAAACATTGTTGAACTGTAACCCTAATTTAGCTTATATGGTCAGTGCCGATTAAAGATAAAGACTATTATCTGCCAATATTAAAATATTGCTACTAATATATTCTATTCCTTGAACATTTTTAATAAAGATTGAAATATAGCATCTAAACGTACCCGTTCAGACAGCGTAATATTACCTACAAGCAATATTAACTACAAAATATTACCTACAAATAATGCAGACTTTTTATACATTTTTTCTTGATATACCTCAAGAAGATTTAATTTTGTGCGATCAAAACTATACTTGTTGTAAATTCACTAAGTTAGAATAACTCTCATTTTATCAACAAGATATTTTTATGAACATCATGTGATTCAATTGTTCATTAATGCGTATGAGTAATAATTTGTGTTTATATCTTTATTATATTCCTCTGACTATAATGTAACGATGCGAACAGAAGCTCTGTAAACAGAACTAAAGGAAACACAGAGATTGAATTGACACAACATTCAAATATTGCTACCAAACAGCTTTTTTTGTGGCGAATAAAAAAGCACTTACAAGCCTTTAAAATGAGATGATGCTATGGTCGATACTACAGATAAAAGCAAAACAGCTAATAGAAAAATGGTTCCCTTACACTACGTATTGACACCGATAATGCTTATTCTCGTCGCAATAGTTATTGTCGCTATTTTGGCTTTCACCGCAGAAAAACCAGCCAAAAAACCGCCGGAAATTAACGCCCCTCTGGTGCAGGTAATAAAACTCAGCTCACAAAACATTACCTTTAATATTTCCAGCCAGGGAACGGTAATGCCACGAACCGAAACACGATTGATTTCCGAAGTTTCCGGAGTGATAACCGATGTAGCAGATAAATTTAACGTCGGTGGCTTTTTTAGCAAAGGTGAAACCTTGCTGGTTATCGATGATATAAGTTATAAAGCGGCAGTGCTTCAAGCTCAATCTCAAGAAGATGGAGCTACAGCGACGTTAATAGAAGAGCAAGCCAAATCAGATCAAAAGAAAGAAGAGTGGCTTTTGAGTGGAAAACCACTTGAACAGGCCCCTATACTTGCTTTAAGAATTCCACAATTACAGCAAGCCAAAGCGGGTTTAAAAGCAGCACAGGCCAATTTACAAGATGCAAAAATAAAATTAAAACGTACGGTAATAAAAACGCCATATGATGCTTTGATCAAAGCTAAAAATGTTGATATTGGTCAATATGTCACTTTGGGCTCTACGTTAGCCTCAATATTTGCCGTTGATTACGCAGAAGTTAGATTACCGATAAAACAAAAAGATATTTTGTTTTTAAATCTGCCACGGGTCAATCAATCCCAAAAAGATGCCTCAAAAGTAGAGATTAACTTTCAGTTAGGTAATGACTCATTTTCCTTACCTTCACAAATAACACGCTACGAAGGTGAAGTTGATCGCGCAAGTCGAGTTCATTATGTTATTGCACAAATAAATGATCCGTATCAGATAAAATCTGAAAGAAAAATGCCTGAATTACGTATGGGAATGTATGTTAATGCCAAAATCTCCGGCAAGACAATGACCGCTATTACTGCGATACCGCGAAGATCAGTGCATGGTTCGAATACAATTTACCTGATGAGTAATGACAATAAATTACACATTGAAAAAATTAATATCTTTAGAACGGATGCCGAACATGTTTATACACGAGATACCATTGCGGCCAACCTGCAATTAATAACCACTAAACTTGCTACACCGGTTAATGGCATGCCGTTACGTCTGGCTTCAGATAAAATAGTGAAAGACGCCAAAGCAAAAATCACCTCGGTGACGAATGCGAAACAAGGTGAATAAAAATGAGTAGCCTTATTGAAAAGTCGACAGAAAAACATACTGGCATTATTGCCTGGTTTGCTCGAAACGGCGTTGCTGCCAATTTGTTGATGGTCTCTATTTTGGGCGCGGGTATTTTCTCATATCAGGGCATTAATAAAAAAATGTTTCCTGAATTTAATCCCAACAGCATACAAGTGGTTGTGCCTCATCTGGGAGCCGCCCCGATAGAAGTTGAACAATCTGTTATTCTAAAGGTAGAAGAAGCATTAGAAGATATTGAAGGCATTAAACGCATCACTTCAACCGCCAATGAAGGTGTTGGTATTATTAACATCGAATTGCAGTCTGGGTATTCCATGTCTGAAAAACTTGATGAAGTACAAATGCAGGTTGATGCCATCACAACTTTTCCAGAGCAAACAGAAAAAGCGATAGTAACTAAACTAGCATTTAAAAATCAGGTGATGTGGTTATCAGTTTATGGCCCGATGGAGCGCCGCTCTCGTCAGTTAATGGCACAAAATATTCGCGATGAAATAATGCTATTACCCAGCGTAAACAATGCCGAAGTAGTTGGTAACAGAGATTATGAAATAAGTATTGAAGTCTCCGAAGATAAATTACAGCAATATGAATTAAGCTTTGATGATATTACACAGGCGATAAGAGCTGCCTCGATAGATATGCCCGGCGGAACAATAAGGACCTCTGGTGGTGATATTCTTTTGAGAACTCAAGGGCAAGCTTATACTGGCATTGAGTTTGGCAGTCTGGTATTAAAAAAGTCTGCTGACGGCACAAGGCTACTGTTATCTGATGTTGCGAATGTTATTGATGGCTTCGTTGAATCTGATGGTTTTGCCAAATTCAACGGAGAAAATACCACCAGTATTATGGTGCAATCCACAGGCAGTCAAAATGATCTGGAAATTGCTCAGGAAGTACGGGATTACGTTGCCGAGAAAAATAAAAGTTTGCCCGAAACTGTCAAACTGGAAATATGGGGAGATGTTTCTTATTACCTCTCGGCAAGATTGGACATGATGGTTTCTAACATGTTGATGGGTTCATTGTTGGTGTTTTTAGTATTAACACTGTTTCTACGTATCAGGATCGCATTTTGGGTAATGATAGGTATTCCGATCAGCTTCTTCGGCGCCTTTATCATGATGCCATTGTTAGGTGACTGGTCGGTTTCAATCAATCTATTAAGCCTCTTTGCTTTTATCATGGTGCTGGGCATTGTCGTTGATGATGCCATAGTCATAGGTGAAAGTGCCTATTCAGAAATACAACAATACGGCCATTCTACCGATAATATAATTCGCGGCACAATGCGGGTCGCCATGCCGGCAACCTTTGGGGTACTTACCACCATAGCAGCCTTTACTCCCTTATTATTTATTGATGCTAATTTTTCGGCTTTTTTTCGGGCAATAGCGATAGTGGTAAGTTTTTGTTTATTGTTCTCGTTAATTGAGTCTAAATGGATTTTACCTGCTCATTTAGCTCATATGAAATATATACCGTTAACCGAACACAATACCAATGCGCTTGAACGTTTTCAGATGCGTTTTAAAAGTTGGTTGGAAAACTTTATCCATCTTAGTTATAAACCGTTACTTGAAAAGGCTTTGGTGGCGCGTTACAACACCATGGCAGCTTTTATTGCCGTATTGATATTAGCGATAGGATTAATTGCTGGGGCATTCGTAAAAGTTGAAGTATTCCCTAATGTCCCAAGCGATTTTATTCAAGGAAATATCACTATGATCGATGGCTCTCCATCGTCAGAACGAAATAAAGCGGTAGACACTATTATAAACGCCGCTTTGAAAGTAGCACAAGACAACAGGTATCAGGATGTTAGTTTTATCAAGCATTCCATGATATTTACAGAAAGTAATACCCAAGCGACTTTTTTACTTGAATTAGTAAAGTCTGAAGATCGACAACTAGATGCTTATCAAATTGAAAAATTATGGCGAAATGAACTTAGTGAAATCCCCGGTACTAAGGAATTACGATTTTTTGCCGGTACAAATGCCGGTGGCGGTGCTGCTTTAGAATTTCAACTTACCGGACCCAATGATGATGAACTTGAAGCCGCTGCACAAGCGGTGCAAGAAAAGTTAAAAGCCTATGACGGTGTTTATGATATTCGTAATTCGTTCTCTCGTGGCAGCCAGGAAATTAAACTGAGTATTAAACCGGAAGCAGAGGGTTTAGGACTAAGTCTTGCGAGTTTAGCTAAACAAGTACGTCAGGCGTTTTATGGTGATGAAGTACAACGAATACAACGAGGACGCGATGAACTTAAGGTTATGGTCAGATTTCCTGAAGAAGATCGTTTGTCTATATCCGACCTTGAAGACATGTGGATCCGCACCCCAATCGGAGCAAAAGTACCCTTTTACCAAGTGGCAAATATTGAGATCGGTCAAGGATTTTCAAGTATTATCCGTATCAATCAAAAACGTTCAATTACTATTTCTGCTGATATCGACAGTGAAAAAATAGAGTCACGTAAAGTTGTCACTGAAATGGATGAAGAAAGTATTCCTGAGATCCTGGCCAATCATCCCAGCGTTAAATATGGAGTTGAGGGCGCAAGCAAAGATCAACAAGACTTTTTACGTCAACTGGGCATGGCAGCAATTGGCGCACTATTTCTTATTTATGGCTTAATTGCAATTCCAACAAAATCTTATACTCAACCATTAGTGATCATGTCGGTAATACCTTTTGGGATTATTGGCGCAATCGTCGGCCATTGGTTATTAGGAAAAACCATTAATATGATGTCGATGTACGGTTTTATCGCGTTAACTGGCGTGGTGGTTAACGACAGTTTGATAATGGTTGATTTTATCAATAAAGCGAAAGGCTCAGGTTTAAAAATGATGGACGTAGTCACACAAGCAGGTACACAAAGATTTCGCGCCATACTGCTAACTTCGCTAACGACATTTTTTGGCATACTGCCGCTATATTTCGAAAGCAGCCTGCAAGCACAGTTTATCATTCCTATGGCTATTTCATTGGGCTTTGGTATTGTTTTTGCCACTGTAATCACGCTATTTTTGATCCCTTCGCTTTATTTAATTAAAGAAGATCTGGCTAACTTATTTAACCGCAAGCAAGAGGTGAATGAGTCAAATACTTAATCCAAAGAAGATACTTGCGTATAATATATATTGAAGGCTTATACCAATTAGCATAAAGAACTGGTCTGTTGTTTATTACACAAAGTAAGTGAAGAAAAATTTTAAAGAACACAGCTTTTTATTCCTGACAAAACCTAATACCTATTGCATTAATTAAGTTGACTGAATTAAGTGAGGATAAATTTTCAAGAGCAAGGCGTTCGATTGAGCAATAGCTAGCTATTGGGTTTGAGAGCAACGCAGCTATTGGAAATTTAAACCGCTTAAAATGGCAAGTTAATTAATTCAATTGGCTATGTACCAGTTAAGTGTTGCTATAATAGTTGTAGGATGGGTTAGCCAACGGCGTAACCCATCACTTTGTAGAACGCAACTATCTGATAATAGTCTTTAAAGCTGGTGTTTTGATGGGTTACGCCTTCGGCTAACCCATCCTACGCGCTAAAATATTGAGCTGACAATTAAATGCCAATAAAACAATGGATTATGGGCATAGCAACACTTAACCTGCACATAGCCAATCCAATTGGTATAAGTACTGACATCGACGTGCATAAACCCCTAATACAGCGAAGGCATGGATGCCTATGAGCTGCCTGCAACGCAGTTACTTACAGAACGTAGGTAAGGGACATGAGCAGGACGCGGAAGCTTTATTGAATATTTAGACCATCTGAAAATGACCAGCTATTTATGCTAATTGTATTGTAGATAGATGACTAAAATTGCAAAAACAAAAAAGGCTGTAACACAAATTGCGCTACAGCCTTTTTAATTTATTGGTGCGGATGGAGGGACTTGAACCCTCACGACCTAAGTCATAGCCCCCTCAAGACTACGTGTCTACCAATTCCACCACATCCGCATTTATTTTTAAACTGTTCATTTTAACTAACAATCTTTTAAGTTACTTGCTAATTTTGAGGTTGATTAGCTAACTTTGTTGGCAGAACTTTCAAGCATTAAAGCTGTGTATCTACCAATTTTTTAAATCTTTTTAGTTAAATGTTTATAGTTAACTTTTTATAGTTATATCTAACTATTTAGGTACATCGCTGTCATCAGCTTTCGTGCTATCGTCACTCGCAGGAACATCACTGTTTACAACGGTTTCTTTAGTAACATTCGGCTCAGCATTTTCACCAGGGATTGCATCTTCAGCTAAAGTAGTTTGTGCTGCGCCAACTGACAAATCGTCAAAGTCACCACCCGCTTTTTCACGGTTAGCCGTCAAGTTGCCTAAAACAAGACTGATAATAAAAAATGCAACTGCTAACCAAGTAGTAGCGCGTGTTAAAAAATTACCAGAGCCACTTGAACCAAAAATTGTCGCTGATGAACCTGCACCAAACGATGCGCCCATATCAGCACCTTTGCCTTGTTGAATTAACACTAAGCCAATTAAGCACAAAGCAACAATTAAATACGCAATAATTAAAACTTGATATAACATCTTTTATGATCCTTTCGCTGTCGAACAAATTACTTTGAATTCTTCGACTTTTAAACTAGCACCGCCAATAAGACCACCGTCTATATCTGCTTGTGCAAATAAATTTTCACAGTTAGAAGCATTTACACTCCCACCATACAATAATGGCACTTTATTCGCTACAGTTGTATTCACATCTGCTAAAAATTTTCGAATAAATTGATGTGTTTCCTGTGCCATTTCTGGAGAAGCTGTTTTACCTGTACCAATAGCCCAAACAGGCTCATAGGCAATAACAACTTCTGCAAATTTTTCTATACCTATTTCGTCTATTACCGGCTGTAACTGTGCTGATAATACCGTTTCAGTTTGTTGCGCCGTACGTTCAGCTTCGCTTTCGCCAATACACAATATTGGTGTTAAGTTAGCCGCTAATACTGCTTTTACTTTTTGTGCTACTTCTATACTGGTTTCTTTATAAATGCTTCTACGTTCAGAATGCCCTATGATAACAAATTCTACCGACATTTCATGCAGCATATTTGTAGAAATTTCACCAGTGTATGCACCACTTTGATGTTCACTTACATTTTGAGCACCTAAATGAACATGTTCAGCTTTAGCTGCTTCAGACAAAGGCATCAAATAAGGAGAACTTGGACAAAGAATAACATCTACATTTTCAGCAAGTGTTAAGTCTTTTAAACCTTCAGTCATTTTGTTAACTAGGTCTAAGTCACCATTCATTTTCCAATTAGCAGCAACAATTGCACGTCTTGTCATTCAATCCTCCTAAATAAAGCTTTCAAAGCTTTAAATGAAATCCCACATCGAAGCCGCGAGATATTAACTAACCTGTGAAGAAGATACAAGTATTTAACTCAATATCTTTTTCGTTTGCCTAATATTCAACCGTAAGTTAATAATAATAAATCAACAAGCCAATTTTACAGCGTCAGCAATTTCATTTGCCAGGCTTGTTACTTCTTCTAATTCAGGACCTTCAACCATTACTCTTATAAGAGGCTCTGTGCCTGATTTTCTTAATAAAACCCTGCCTCTACCCGTAAGTATTTCATTTACTTTATTTACAGAAGCAAGCACAGGTTCAGCCATTAACGGATCACTATCTCCGGAAAATATTACGTTTACCAAAACTTGAGGTAACTTTTTCATTCCCTGGCGAAGTTCAAGTAATGATTTACCTGTTTGGCATACCGCAGTAAGCACATTTAACGCAGCAACAATACCATCTCCGGTTGATGTATGATTCAAATTAATGATATGACCCGAATTTTCAGCGCCTAAGTGCCAACCCTTTTCAACAAGCAGTTCCATAACATGCCTGTCACCAACCTTACTACGGGCAAAAGGCACTCCAAGTTCAGCAAGTGCAATATCTAAGCCCATGTTGCTCATTAAAGTACCGACTACACCACCACGCAAATTATCAGTTTTAAGATCATTACTGGCAATAATATAAACAACTTCATCACCATCAATAACATAACCGGTATGATCAACCATCATTAATCGATCACCATCACCATCTAATGCAATGCCAAGATCAGCCTGATGTTCAACAACCGCTTGGCTGATCATATCCATAGATGTTGCACCACATCCATCATTTATATTGGTGCCATTTGGCGATGAAGCCAACTCTACAACCGTTGCGCCTAACTCACGAAAAACATCTGGTGCTATGTGATACGTTGCACCATTAGCGCAATCAACCACTATTTTTAAATGGCTTAATGAATGCTGGCTGGAAAAATTACTTTTACAAAATTCTATATAACGACCTGCTGCATCAGCTATACGAGTGGCTTTACCTAATGAAGCAGAATCAACGCAAACCATTTCCTTATCAAGTTCAGCTTCTATCGCTATTTCTGTTTCGTCAGATAATTTATGCCCGTCTTGAGAGAAAAATTTAATACCATTATCATAATATGGATTATGAGAAGCACTGATAACAATGCCAGCTTCAGCACGAAAAGTTTTTGTTAGATAGGCAATTCCCGGTGTAGGCATTGGTCCTAATAAACCAACATCTACCCCTGCTGCGGAAAAACCAGCCTCTAATGCTGATTCAAACATATAACCTGAAATTCGGGTATCTTTACCAATTAATACTTTCTTTGTGCCTTGTGCCGCTAATACTTTACCGGCAGCATAACCAAGCTTCATAACAAATTCAGGGGTTATTGGATATTTACCTACCAAGCCACGAATTCCATCGGTACCAAAGTATCTTCTTTCTGACATTGTATATTTTTCCTATATTTCTAATTAACTATATTGTTCAGAAACCGCTTGTAATATTTTTAATGCGTCGACAGTTTCTTTAACATCATGAACTCGAATAATCTGTGCACCTTGTTGTGCAGCAATTATAGCGGCACTTAAACTCCCCGCCAACCTTTGATCCACATCCCTGTTTAATAAATTTCCTATCATTGACTTACGCGAAAGACCCGCTAAAACGGGCAATTCAAATGATTGAAATGTAGAAAGATGTGCTAACAAGTAATAATTTTGTGCAAGCGTTTTGCCAAAACCAAATCCGGGATCTAAAATCAGTCGCTCTCTTGCAATACCAGCAGCTAAACAAGATTCAATACGCTGATTAAAAAAATCTTTTATGTCTACAAGTAAATCATCGTACTCAGGATTATCTTGCATTGTTTGAGGTGAACCTTGCATATGCATCAAACAAATTGGAATTGATGTTTGAGCAAGTACCTCCAAACAACCCTGATTTTGCAATGCCCGTACATCATTAATAATATCCGCATTAAATTCAATAGCTTGTGACATAACCTCATGTTTGCTGGTATCAATAGAAACCATCACATCAAAACGAGATTTAATTTCTTTTAATAACGGAATAACTCTATTTAATTCATCTTGAACACTTACCACTGCGGCACCAGGTCGGGTAGACTCACCACCAATATCAATTATAGCAGCGCCATGACAAATCATTTGTTCAACTTGACTAAGTGCATTATCAAAATTTGTAAACTTACCACCATCAGAAAAAGAATCAGGGGTTACGTTTAATACACCCATTACTTTTGGCATGACCTTAGGCATGACTTTTGATAAAGAATTATTGGGCGAAGCTTTTAACGCTTTTAGCATAATTTTCTCTGATAATATTTTAAAGATATTATTTTAAAGATAATACTCTAAAGAATATTCTAAAAATATGATTTTAAAGATATTCTACCGTAAATAATTTTTTATAGATCGAGTAGGGTGAGGCTTTTGCCTCATCCCTCTCACAGAACCGTACGTACGGACCTCGTATACGGCTCCTGCATAC